>JAKJGF010000316.1 GCA_022704525.1 Bacillota bacterium
AATAGCAGGTATGGCAGAGGTTTTGGGCCTTACCCACAGATTGCAGCATGGGTTTTCCCCTGGCTATGGTTATACTGCCATAATAGTAGCATGGCTTGCCAGACTCAACCCTCTTGCTATGACTCTTGTGGCCTTTTTATTCGGTGCTCTTCTGGTAGGGGGGGATCAGATTCAGATGTCCATGAATTTACCTGGTTCAATGACCGGTATAATTCAGGGGACCATACTGTTTTCAGTACTTGGAGGAGAGATTTTTAGTCAGTACAGGATAAAATTCAGGAAATGAAAAGAAGTGAAAAGTGAAGGGTGAAAAATAATAGGCTTTATGGTGCAGGGGCGAACTCCAGTTCGCCCCGGTTAATCCATCACCCATTATGCAACTATATGGATATATTTAATCAAATAAAGGTTAAAGATAGAATACTTACAGAGGAAGGTAAGAGAATAGGAGAAGACAGACACAGATTTATGGTTGAGTTTTTTAATAGATTGAATAAAGAAGTGGATGGAATTTTATAGGTAATTATGAATAAACATATCCTTATAGCAGATGATGATAAGAATTTTTTACTCCTATTTAAGAGTTTATTTAAAGTCAGAAGGTCTACCAGTACCGGTGAGGATAAATTTATTATAAAAACATTTGAAGATGGACCGCCTTTGCTGGAATATTTAAAGACTCAGTACAGACATAGTAAGAGAATACCCCTTTGTATTCTGGATATGAAAATGCCCCTTATGAATGGCATGGATGTGGCCCGTGAAATTAGAGATGTAGATCAGGATATTATTATCATTTTTATTACTGCCTATTCTACAGAGGAATCTAAAACTATAATAGAAAATTTAAAACAAAATATTTATTATATGAGTAAACCATTTAATAGAGAAGAGATTTACTGTCTTGTAGATTCTCTTATTAAAGGATGGAATAAAAATCTCCAGCTTAAAGAAAGTGAAGAAAAATATCGTCAGCTTTTTGCATCTTCTGAGGAACTTGTAGAAAAGCGGACTGCTGAATTGAAAATGATAAATGAACAGCTTGTAAAGGAAATTACAGAACGAAGGCAGGTGGAAAAGTCACTCAGGGAGAGTGAAGAGAGGTATAAACATATTACAAATACAATTACAGATTATATTTACACTGTATATGTGCAGGATGGAAAGCCTTTTAAAACAATTCATGGCACCAGTTGTGTTGCTGTTACAGGTTATACAGTGGAAGAATTTAATAAAGATTCTTATCTCTGGCTGAAAATGGTTCATGAAGAGGATCTGAGGTCTGTAAAGGACTATGCTGAGAGAATCTTTCTGGAAACAAATCTAAAGCCTATAGAACATCGTATAATTCATAAAGATGGTTCTATTCGATGGGTAAGAAATACGCCTGTTTTGTATTATGATAAAGAAGGATTACTTCAGTCCTATGATGGAATAGTGCAGGATATTACTGAAAGAAAGCAGGCAGAAGAAGCACTTCATGAGAGATTGGCTCTGGAAGAACTTACGAAAATTATATCAAATCATTTTATTAATCTTCCTCTTTCCGAATTGGATAGAGAGATAAACTGTGCTCTCAAATCCATAGGAGAATTTGTCGGTGTTGATAGATGTTTTCTCAGTATTTATTCTAATGTCCTGACAAAGATTGAATATACTTATGACTGGTATAATGAAAGATTTAAGCCCGGTCCGGGGATAATATTTTTTGAACCCTATTCCTGGGTATTAGAAAAACTCAGACGTTTTGAACATTTTTATGTGCCCAGAGTTTCAGCTCTACCTTCTGAAATATCAAAGGAAAAAGAAATCTGGGAGAAAGCCGGTATTAATTCAATACTTATTATTCCTTTAAAGTTAAGTAATGATTTTATTGTATATTTTGGTTTTATTTCAGAACAAACAGAAAAGAATTGGAAAGAAGAAGATATAAAATTAATAAAAATTATGGGAGAAATTTTTATCCATGTACTGGAGAGAAAACAGGCAGAAGAAGAGTTAAAGAAATATAGAGACAGACTTGAATATCTTGTGGAAGAACGTACTGCCGAACTGACAGAGACAAGTAAGCGTCTTGTTCGATCTAAAAGACTGGCAGCAACAGGACAACTGGCTGCATCAATTGCCCATGAAATAAATTCACCTTTACAGGCCATTACAGTTCTTCTCAGTACACTTAAGAATAAATATAAAGATGAAAAAGAATTAACAGAAAATCTTGATTGCTTAAAAGTAGCTTTTAACAGTATTCGTGATACAGTAAAAAATTTGCTTGACCTGAATCGTCCCGGTAAGGAAAGAAAACAGAAGCTAAATGTAAATACAATCATAGAAAATACTTTTTCTCTATTAAGAAGTTATCTAAACCAGTACAACGTAAAAGTTAATCTATCTCTTTCATCAGAAATACCTTTTATTATTGCATCTCCTCAACAATTATCGCAGGTCTTTATGAATCTTATTAATAATGCTGTTGAGGCTATGAGAAGTTCATTTAAAACTAAAGAGGAAGTTGCAGGAGAAATATTTATTAAAACAGAATTTAAAACAGATAATCTTATAATTGAATTTGCTGATACAGGCCCGGGAATATCTGAAGAGGATATCTATCATATATTTGATCCATTTTATACTAAAAATAAATTAATGGGTATGGGAGTAGGCCTTACTATCTGCCACGGTATTATTGAAGAACATAAAGGCACTATAGAGGCAAAGAATTTTTCTGGAGGAGGAGCAGTTTTTACGATTACATTGCCAGTGATGGTAAGTGAGAAGAAGTGAGCAGTGAGCAATGAAAAATGATATCTCACGATATTAATAGGAGGAGTTATGAAAAGACACCGGATATTACTTGTAGATGATGACCTTTTGATTTTAAAAGCCATTGCCTTATCACTTAAAAACAGGGGATATGAAGTTATAACAGCCAGTAATGGTAAAGATGCGATTGATATTTTGACTGAAAGACCTCCTGATCTTGTTATAACTGATCTTGTCATGGAAGGTACGGGCGGTATTGATGTGTTAAAAAAAGCAAAAGAAATTGATAATGAAATTATGGTTATAATTTTGACAGGTTATGGTGATTTAACTTCTGCCATTGAGGCTTTAAGGTATAAAGCTGATGATTACCTTTTTAAACCATGTGAAGAAGAAGAAATCTATTTTAAAGTCGCAGGTTTAATTGAGAAAAAGGAACTTAAGATAAAGATCAGGCTATATGAAAATATACTTCCTGTTTGCTGTATGTGTAGAAAAATTCGAGATGATACAGGTAAAGAACATGGCAGAGGAGAATGGTTGACACTGGAAAGATATATGAAAACAAGAGCAGGTATGGATACGTCCCATACTTACTGTCCTGAATGTAAAGAGATATTTATGGAGGAACTGGATAAAGAATGTCCTGAAAATTGAGAGGTGATAATTATGATAGTTAAGCAATTACTTCCGGGGGGAGACCGTAATTACAGTTATATTATAGGAGATTATGAGAGTGGTTCAGGCGTTGTAATTGATCCTTCTTATAATCCTGAGATGATTTTGAAAGAAGCTAAAAAATCCGGTCTGGAAATCAAATATATATTTTGTACACACAATCACCCTGACCATACCAATGGAAACAGTAGAATCATAGAATTGACAGGTAAAAAACCCTTATTTTATGGAGACACTGATCCTGATACTGGTATAATTCTTTCCGATGGTATAGAAATCCCTTTTGGATGTTTAACCATAAAGATAATTCATACACCTGGACATACGGAAGATTCTATGTGTCTTTATATAGGGGATTGTCTTTTTACCGGTGATACCCTCTTTGTGGGTAAGATTGGCGGAACTCATAGCCGTGAGTCGGCTTTAAAGCAATATGAAGCTTTACATAAGAAATTGATGACCCTTCCATCAGAAACTAAAGTCTATGGAGGTCATAATTATGGAATTACTCCAATATCCACAATAGGTCAGGAGAAGGAGAGTAATCCTTTTATCCTGCAAAGGAATTTTGAAGCTTTTTATAATTTAAAGAATAACTGGGTTCAATATAAGCTGGAACATGGAATCAAATAATATAAAACTATGGTATGAAGAAAGCTTTGGAGAAGACTATCTCAGTATTTATTCTCATAGAAATGATACTGATGCACAGGAAGATGTCCGGGCTATAATAAAACTTACTGGAGCAAGAAAAGACTGGGGAATACTTGATCTTTGCTGTGGTACAGGAAGGCATTTAAGGGCTTTTCACCGGTCAGGATATAGAAATCTCTTCGGTCTGGATCTTTCTCGCCATCTATTAACTCAGGGATATGCAAGAGATATTAAGTTTGTTCAGGGAGATATGCGAAATATACCTTTTAAAAGAGATTTTCATCTTGTCCTGAGTCTATTTACTTCTTTTGGTTATTTCTTTTCTGATAGAGAGAATCTGAAGGTATTAGAAGAAGTTATATCATGTCTCCGTCCCGGCGGGAGGTTTTTACTTGATTATATAAATCACTCTTATATTGAGACAAATTTGATCC
>JAKJGF010000317.1 GCA_022704525.1 Bacillota bacterium
AGAGATTAAAAAGAAAGGAGCAAGTTGGTTTAAACTATGTAACCCGAAGAAGTTTAGAAGCGATCATGAATTATGTAAATATTTACATAATAATGAGTTCGGATAAAAACCTTTTGGTTAACGTTGTTTTTTATGTAAATTTGTATAATTCTACATAATTTTACATAAATATAAATCAACGGACAATTGGAAAAGTACAGAAATGCAACTCGCTGGTTGTCTATCCTACTTAATGTCGTTTTACACATAAAGATTGGCTTCAATACTGGAGCCGTGAAAATGCCATAGTTTTATTATAACTAAAATCCAGTGTTTGCAACGGTTTTATGTCAATTATTGACTGGAAATATAGGAAATTATTTTAAATTCTATAAATTTAGCAAAATTTTTAACCTGTCTTCTATCAATAAAAATATGTTGTTTGAAATTCTTCCTGAAAATTTTATGAGCCTTTCTTTGGATACAGAACGGATATCTTCACATTTGATAAAACTGATTTCTCTCAAACCTCCTTCTGGAGGATTTATCTTTACATGAAATGGGATGTTCTTGTCTCTGGTAGTAATGGGGATTACAACAACTAGCTCTGCCGGTCCGTAATTAAATTGATTTACTGAAACAATAAGAGCCGGTCTTCTTCCAGCCTGTTCCCGTCCCCTGGTAGGGTCAAGCTCTACAAACCACACATCTCCTCTTGATGGTTTCTGCATCTATCAATTATTCTCCTGTCCGTCATTTAAAGCATTATCCCATAAAGCTCTTTCCTCCTGTTCTTCTTTCCATGCTTCCGTATTTGCTTTTAATGCAGCAAAAGCCTGATTACTTTGCTCCAGAAAAACGTGTCTCCTGTACTGTTCAATAGCTTGTTCGATAATGACCTGCATACTCTTGCCGGTTTCATTGGAAAGAACTCTGAGGATATTTCTGGTTTTTTCTGTAATCCTTGTTGTTGGCATTCAAAAAACCTCCTTTATTTTAAGTATACCATATAGTATACTTCTATGTCTACAAAATTTATTTTGCATGAAGAGTATTTCGGTCTAAACAGGGTAAATGTTGCTTGGGAATCTACCTTTAGAGTGTTTTTAATAAAAAAATTTCGTAAGTAGGTATAATAAAATGTGTATGGAAATAAATTAAGTACGAGACGAAAGAAAAAGAAAAAAAATCTCTTAAGGGGCCCTCCATATAATAAACTAGAGGAAAAATGTGGAATTTCGGAATAATTTTTTGAGAAACACTCTAATATATCATCAGGCATCTTCTCTTTTCTTGAAGATTTCTTTATTATAGAAGATATCCTGATTTTTTATAATTTAAACCGGGACTGAAAGTATTTAAAAAAATATTTAGAACTATAATCTAATGTGACATTGTCAAGATAAATTTAAGGAGAGATTTAATATGGAATTGTTTGATTCAACTAAAAGAAGTTTATATGAATTATTAAAAGATGTACATTCCGGTAAAATACAATTACCTGATTTTCAAAGAGGCTGGATATGGGATGATAATAGAATAAGGGGTATTTTAGCCAGTGTTGCCAAATCTTTTCCTATTGGAGCAATTATGCTTCTTGAAACTGGTAATAATAGTGTTAAATTTAAAACAAAATATGTAGAAGGAGTAAAACTAAATCTTGGAGTTAAACCTGAGAGACTCATACTTGATGGTCAGCAGCGTATTACATCTCTTTATCAGGCTATTATTACAAATGAAATTGTTACCACTCGTAATGATAAGGGATATGAAATAAAAAGATGGTATTACATTGATATGCAAAAAGCAATGGACAATAATTATGATCTTGAAGAAGCTATTATTTCCCTTAATGAAAATAAGCAAATTACTAAAAATATCGGAAGAGACATAGTTCTTGATTTATCAAAGGAAGAATACGAGTATCAGAATTTAATGTATCCAGTATGTATGATAGATGAATACAGCACATGGAGAATGAATTTTACTGAATATTGGAACTACGATAAGGAAAAATCAATATTCTGGAATTCCTTTGAAGCTAAAATAATTAATAGCTTTAATCATTATATGCTCCCGGTAATCGATATGAAAAAGGAAAACTCTAAAGAAGCTGTTTGTCAGGTTTTTGAAAAAGTAAATACTGGAGGAGTCCCTTTAACAGTTTTTGAGCTATTAACTGCCACTTATGCATCTGATGAATTTGATTTAAAACAAGACTGGAAGGAGATCTTACAAAAGTTTGGTCCATATGATGTTTTACAGAAAATTAAAAATACAGATTTCATTCAAACTGTTACATTGTTATCCACATATTATAATAGATCAGAACCGAATATTGATGATGCCCCTGCTGTGAGTTGTAAAAGAAAAGATATGCTTAATCTCTCTCTTGATAGTTATAGAAAATATAGAGATAAAGCAGTGAATGGTTTTATTAAAGCTGCTAAACTACTTATTAGTAATCATATTTATAAATCACGAGATATTCCTTACACTACGCAAATGATTCCTATGGCAGCTATTCTTTCTGACCTCGGTGATAAGATTGGTAATAAAGATAAATTTATGAGATGGTACTGGTGTGGAGTTCTTGGAGAACTTTATGGTTCTGCCAATGAAACACGTTATGCTCTTGATTTACCGCAAGTTCTTGATTTTATGCGTAATAATGGTAAAGAGCCAAATACAATTTATGACGCAAACTTTGCACCATCCAGATTACATACTTTGAGAACCAGAAATAGTGCTGCATATAAAGGAATTTATGCTCTTCTTCTTGATGAAGGAACAAAAGACTGGTTATCAGCTACAACAATTGACTTTAGTAATTATTATTCTGAAGGAATAGATATTCATCATATATTTCCAGTTGCCTGGTGTATTAAGAATAATAAAAATGAGGAAGATTATAATTGTATTATAAATAAAACTCCTCTTTCAGGAAGAACAAATAGATTTGTAGGTGGAGATGCGCCAAGTAAATATTTGGACCGTATTAAGAAACATGCTGGTGTAGATGACCAGAAGTTCAATGATATATTAGAGACTCATGTTCTTGATGTATCTCATTTGTATGATGATAATTTTGAAGAATTCTTTAAAGACCGTAAAGAGAGAATCCTGCAGAGAATAGAAAAAGCTATAGGTAAACAGATATTACGTGATTCTATTCAACAGGAAGAAGGTACTTATATTAATAATGATGAAATAGAAAATATATAAATTGATTTTTTTAAAAGCCGAGTTCCGGGAGTTATAGTGAACAATAAAGAGGACAGACCTTCATCTGTCCTCTCAGTTTCTTCATGGTAAAGGTAGCAGGGGAGTAAAATAGTAAGGAACATAAATAGGAACAATTTTCGTTTCCTGTGGTGAGACAATAGTAGCTGTTCCTGTTCCTGTTGTATCCCATACAAGAGTAATTGTTGTATTTGGAATCCCTGTTACTGTACCATTACCTGAACTATCTGCATTATAATTAAAAGTATTCGTAATATTAGGGAAATTATTAATTAATTTCTTAGAACCATCGCCATACATAGTATGTACAAAGGTTATAGTTCTATTTACAGGTGTTGTCATATTCAGGCTTCCTGTTGTTTGCGAGTACTGTTTTGTAGTGCCAATAGCACTCTGATCTATGGCTGTTCTGGCAAAGGTGCCGGAACCGTTTTCAAAAGTGAGGGTTCCGTTCAGTGCACCTGTAGATTGACTGCTGCAGGTAAAATTATAGGCTATCTGCTGTTTCCCATTTACCGGAGTGGGCAGAAATATGACCTGTGTCCCTGTAAAAGAGGCATTCTCTGGATTACCTGTGTTATATGTGCCGCTTCCTGTACTGTATACCCGGAGAGTTGTGTTATCCTGTGTCCATCTACTTGTAGTAAAACCTCTGCTTACTGTAACTCCCCCTGCCTGTGGTGTGGGTTGTGATATCTGGCCATAGGCATAATCTATAACTGTCCCATAATAAGTATTTTTTTCTTTCCATTCCATCCAGGTTTTCGGGTCTACCAGTCCTGTAACATAATAATACCAGTCAACTGTTGCGACTACAACAGTCCCGTAAGTAGAGGTTTTAGTATAAGCGGGACTGCCCGATGGTATAACAGGAGGAGATGAAGGTATCGGCGGTATGACAATTAAATCAGAACTTTCCAGTGAATTAGTATTTAAAGAAGAATAGTCTGAAGCTGATACACCTGCAGCACTTCCGGCATTCTGACTTACATCATAGACCTTACTGGAAAATATTTCTATTTCACTGAAATCTGGTGTTGTTGTAGCTGTGGGAGTTGCAGTCACTACAGGTTGAAGTGTGGGAGTAGCTGTAGGTTGAAGTGTAGGAGTAACTGTTGGAATAATAACTGGAGTAGTTGTAGTACTATCACCACAATTATTCAATATAATAGCCAGGAATAATAAAAATACCAGATATAAAAATTTCCTCATATTTTGTTCTCCTTTCTTTAGTTTTATATTATTATTCTTCTTTTTTTTTTCAAAGTCCTTCTATATTGTTATTATTTTA
>JAKJGF010000081.1 GCA_022704525.1 Bacillota bacterium
GCTTCCATATTTCCTTTTTTTGCAAGAGCATCTCCCTTATCAAGCCATTTCATAGCCTCCTTGGTTTTACTTTTTGCCTGTATTGTTTCCTGAGTTGCAGAAGCTGCTGTTTTTTCTGCTACAGGAGTCTCTTCCTGAAGAGGAACTTCTTTCTTTTTTTCAGGGAGTTTTGTTTCTATTAATTCTTCCTTACCATCGGCACCGGGAATTACTGCTACAGGTGGAAGATTTGGAGGCATTACATCTACTATAGGTGCTGCAGAAGCTATGGCAGTTATAGGTTTTTTACTGTCTACTTTTTTTGTACTTATATGTTTTTCTGTACTCTTTGGATCCTCTGTTATAGCCATAGACATTTCTTTAGCCTGGCTCAGAGCCGGTGTGGATATTCCTGTTTTTGTCTGGAAATCTTTAACACCCTTTTCAGCATCTGCAATTTCCTGGGCCCTTGTGGCTCTTTTCATTTTTCTTACATGTTTTACCTGTTCAACAGTAAGTCCCTTTTCTTCTCCGGAAAAGGATTGATCCTTATGGTCTCTGTCTTTTTTATCAGTGACAGTTCCCTCCTGGAGCTCCTTCTGTCTTTTTAACTCCTGGAGTATTCTTGCTTCATCTCCTTCTGTGTCCTTTAGCTCTTTTGATGTTTCTGTTTCTCCCTGAACATCCACAAGTTCAGTTCCAAGTCGATTTAGAAGTGACTCTGTCTCTGCTCTGGTGGCGACTTCCCTGTTAGTGACAATATCTGAATTTGTAGAACCTTTTTTGGGGCCTTTGCTTATTTTTTGTCCACCTGTTGGAGTGGTACTACTGGTCAGTACGTTTTTAGAAGTTTTACCTGACCCTTCTGGTTTCTTTCCTTTACCTGCTAACTCGGCATCACTTACTCCTGCACCGGAAGCAGCACCACCTGTCTTTGCCGCTTTTAATGCTTCCTCTGCTGTGGCTTGATATGTAGTAGGTACCTGCTTATATCCGATAGCTTTTTTCTCTTCCGGTAATTTTGTACCTCCAGTGGGTGGTTTTTTATCCAGAGGTCTTTCTTTTGTCCTTGTTTCACCACTACCGCCTTTTAACATGGCTAATTCACGTTCCCGTAATTTAGCCTGCTCTCTGAGCAAATCAGCCTGCCGCATATTTTTGTCTTTTATTTCTTCTTCTTTGGTCTGGGCAAATCTTTCTTTTCCCAGCTTTGCCTCCTCTGCCTCCTGTTTCTTTTTTTGCTTCTCTAATTCTTTTTGTTTCTGGGCTTCTTCACTTGTTTGTGCCCCTTTCGTCTGCTGTGCCTTATTATCCATTGCTTTTTTAATTTGTTGTTGCCCCTGTTGCACGGTCTTTGCACTTGCAGCCGCACCCTGTGCCAGGGTCGTCATATTTTGAAGTACACTTGGATTAAATCTTCCTGCGTCCATTTATCTCACTCCTTATTTGAATATCTTTCAAACATAATTTCCTGAATTTATCCCTGTTTTTAATGGATAAGTCATGATAAAAAATACATGAATGTAATCTTATTATAACATGGTTTTTCAGGAATATTTAAATAATTTGTTAAAATTATGTTAAAATTATGTTAAAAATTAGCCAGAAATGTTATGTATAATGCTTAATGGACAATGTCATCTGACATTGTCCATTAAGCATTATACATTATGCTTTATTCATTTCCCTTATGTTCTGACATATTAGCTGTCCCATAAACTGAAATGGCCTGTCTGTATTTTATTGCCTGCACAGATGGAGAGAGCCAGACCTCCAAATAAACCTCCAATTGTACCAATGGGGCCTCCAATAGTGGCACTACCTGCAACAGCTCCTGCAACTGCACCAAGAGCTACAGGCCAGTGAGATAAAGTACTTTTTAAGAAGCTTGCTTCTTCACTGGGATCATCAGGATATACAACCTCTGCACCTTCAATTCTTCCGAAATCGTCGGGGCCTACAGCTTTTTTACCGGTAAGTTTTGTAAAGAGTGTATCTGCCATGGGTGTTGCAATTCCACTGGGACATTTGTCCAGAGCTTTTTTAACCAGTTCTGCACAGTACATTTTATCATCATCTTCATAATTAAAAGCACTATCATAGGGTTTATCAAGCTGTGACCGGGCAAAATCAAGTGCTGCCTTGACATCCTCTGGCCCTTTATAAGGGGGACGAATAATTTTAACATGTATTGGACCTTCCAGATATTCTTTTAAATCAGAACGTATTACCCCTTTCCCACTGGGATCTCCTGTGGTGGCTTCAAGGAATTTTCCATCTCCTTCATAAATTGCCGCATGAGTATAGGTAGAACCAAGAGTTACTATTTCAAGGTTCTGCCAGGCAGGGTAAGGATCATTTGTCTCAAGGATTACATCTCCCGGCTGTACAACAGAGAGAATCTTGTTGCGTTCTTTTTCAGTCATATCTTTTGTTGTTGTAGGAACCCTTATATCCAGAATTTTCATGGCTTTTCTTCCTGCTGATCCCCCTGCTTTCATTTCTTTAAGTTTATCTGCCAGAAGGAATGTTTTATCATCTCCCTGTCCACCCAGTAGAACCTGGTCAGGAGAATCTTCTTTCTTTACTTTCCCGGTTGCTTTAAATCCTGTTGTGTTTAAAATTGAATTTATCTTCATTATTGGATGCTCCTTAATAATCTATTATATTCAATATAATAATAATAAAAATATTATAAGATTTCAAGAATATTATGTTAATAATTTGTAAACAAAAAGTTATTTTTTTAAGTACCTTGACAGATTATTCTATTGTCGTGATATATATGTTAACTGATTATATTTTATATATAAGGAGGGATAAAGCCCCTTATGGGTATTAAGTATTATGGAGATCAAAACAACTACACCCCGGATAAGACCACAGGAACCACCTGAAATAAAGTCTCAGACTGATAATAAAGAGACCAGGAAAACTGAATCTGCCCCGGCAGATAATACACGAGTGGCAACACCTTATTTAATATCAACACCTCAGATGACTACTGTCAGAGAGATGAGAGAAGATAAGAGTGGTACTCCTCAGAGTAATCCGGAGAAGTCTGCCGCTATGACAAATGTCCAGAAAGAGACTGCTCAACAGGTAACAGGAGATAATAATAAATTGAAAGCTCCCGGTATAGGAGTAAGTTCCACCATTCAACCTGTAGATGTAAATATCGGTTCAAAGTCTGTTGGAGTAAATGTATATGCTAAACACAGCAAGGAGGATGTTGAGGGGGGACCTTTAAATCTTTACAAAAATGTCAGTCCAAAAGGTGTTGAAGTTTCTTTAAATACACCATATGTAAAAGTGGTTGAAGGGCCCGTCGATGTAAGTGTATCAGGCCCGGGTGTGGGAATTAAAGATGGTAAAGTCACTGGCAAACTTGGAAGTGTGAATATCTCTAAAGAACAGAAACTTCCTGATGGAAGCAAATTAGAAGAAGGTGTTGAAGTAGAGGTTAAACCCCAGGCAGCTGCAAGGATTGCAGGAAGAGCTATGTCCGGGAAAAAAGCTGAAAAAGTTGCAGGCAACGTAATACAGGATAATGCTCCTTCAGAAGTAAAGAATAGGGCCCAGAAAGCAGCAAAAGAGGCGATGAAGGGTAAAACAGGAGATGAAGCCATAAAAGCTGCAGAGAGGGCAGCTAAAAAAGAAGGTAAAGCGGCTATGAGTGATGTGGCGAAAAAAGAGGCAGCAGAAAAAGGAGAACAACTTACCAGAAAAGAAGCTAAAAAGATATCTAAACAAGTAATTAAACAACCGGAGAAAGCAGTAGCAAAACAGGCAGGAGAAACTGTAGCCAAAGAAGTAGGGGAAAAGGTTGGGAAAGAAGTAGCAGAAACTGTAACCAAAGAGGTAGGGGAAAAGGCTGGAAAAGAAGTAGTAGAAACTGTAGCAAAAAAAGTAGGAAAGACTGTAGTAAAAGAAGTTGGAGAAACTGCAACAAAACAGGCTGTTAAAAATGCATCTAAAACCGGTCTGAAGGCTGCCTGTAAATCCGTACCCCTTCTTGGAAATATTGTAAATTTAGTCTTTACAGGTATAGATGCTGTTCACGCTGTTAAAACTCAGATGGATCCAAATGCAACAGCAACTGATAAGGCAGTGGCCTGGGGTCATGTGGCAACTGATGCGGCAGGAATTGCCATCCCCTGGATTGGTGCGGCAGGAGATGTGGCAGAAGCCGGATATTCCATACATAAGGCAGTAAATGAAGGGAAGAAATAATGAAAAATGAGAAGTGAGAAGTGAAAAGTGAGCATTTGCTCACTTTTTACGTCTCCTGTCTTCCGTCTCCTGTCTTCCGTCTCCCGTCTTCCGTCTTCCGTCTCCCGTCTCCCGTCTCCTGTCTTCCGTCTCCTGTCTCCCGTCTTTCGTCTCCCGCTTAACTTTTCATTAATTTTTTGTCTTTAAAGGAATTGTCTTCTAAAATGTTGAAGAATTATCTATCATAACAAAAACAGAGAGGTGTTTTAATGGATATTTTTTTAATTTTAGCTACAGCAGTAGAAGTAGGTGCTTCTGATATACATATAGTTATCGGTGTTCCGCCTATGGTAAGAATTACAGGACAGATGGTGCCTATGGAAGATTTTGGTGTTGTTTCTGCTGAAGATGCAAAAGATATGATTTACAGTATCCTTTATGATGATCAGAAACAGAAATTTGAAGAAAAGTTTGAACTGGATTGTTCTTATGATATTCCCGGTGTTTCCAGATTCAGGGTAAATGTATACCTTCATAAAGATGGTGTCGGTGCAGTATTCAGAGTAATATCTCCAGTGATTCCCACACCACAGGAGCTTATGCTTTCTGAAACTGTGGTAGAATTAACCGGTCTTCCTAAAGGGCTTATACTGGTTACAGGCCCTACAGGTAGCGGTAAATCTACAACTCTTGCCTCTTTAATCGATCATATAAACCGTCGCAGGAAAGTCAGGATTCTTACAATAGAAGATCCTATTGAATTTGTTCATGAAAAGAAATATGCAGTAATAACACAGAGGGAGATAGGAAGTCAGACTCATTCCTTTGCAAATGCACTCAGATCGGCCCTCAGGGAAGACCCTGATATAATACTTGTAGGTGAAATGCGTGATTTAGAAACTATTTCTCTTGCCCTTACCGCAGCAGAAACAGGACATCTTATTTTTGCAACTCTCCATACTTCTGATGCCCCTCAGACTGTTGATAGAATTGTAGATGTTTTCCCCTCCTATCAACAACAACAGATAAGAGTTCAGGTTTCTACCTGTCTGAAAGCTGTCATATGTCAGAACCTTCTCTCAAGGTCAGATGGGAAAGGGCGAATTGCAGCAAGGGAGATATTAATTGTTAATCCTGCAGTGAGCAATCTAATACGTCAGGAAAAGACCCATCAAATTTACAGTGCTATTGAAACAAGTGCAAGACTTGGAATGATTACCATGGATCGATCTCTTGCCAATCTTGTGAAAGAGGGACTTATTACCATAGAAGAAGCCCTGGGTAAGGCAGGCAATCCGGAACAGGTTGCGAGATATGTGACAGGAAGTGCCTATTAGGGTGAGACGTGAAAGACGTCACGTGTTACGCGTCACCCATTAAGAAAGGAGTACTTTATTATGGATATGAAAGAAGCCTTAACCGTACTTGTTCAGGTGGGAGGTTCTGACCTTCACCTTAAAGCAGGTTTGCCGCTTATGATAAGGCAGAAGGGTGAACTTTTGCCTGTTGATATGCCCCCTTTTTCCGGAGAAGAGATTGAAGAAATGCTCTTTTCTATAATAACTGATAGACAGAAGAAAAAACTTGAAGAAGAAAGAGAACTTGATTTTTCTTATAATATAGAAGGCCTTGCAAGGTTCAGAGGTAATATCTTTTTTCAGAAAGGTATAATAGGGGGAGTCTTCAGGGTTATTCCTGCTGATATACCAACTCTGGCTTCCCTTTCTATGCCGGAAACCCTTAAAAAGCTGGTACAGAATGAACAGGGACTGATTCTTGTTACAGGGCCTGCGGGAAGCGGTAAATCAACAACCCTTGCAGCAATGATTGAGGAGATAAATTTAACAAAAAGAAAACATATAATTATTATAGAAGACCCTCTGGAATTTGTTCATAAAGATAAAAATTGTGTTGTTAATCAGAGAGAGGTAGGTTCTGACACACTGTCTTTTTCTCATGCCCTTAAAAGGGCATTGCGTCAGGATCCTGATATTATTCTTATAGGAGAAATGAGGGACCCTGAGACTATTAGTATTGCCATGACGGCAGCAGAGACAGGACATCTTGTTTTTTCAACACTTCATACTAATGATGCAAAACAGAGTATTACGAGAATAATAAATTCCTTTCCCCCTGAGGAACATCATCAGGTAAGAATAAAAGTTTCTCTTTCTCTTTTAGCTGTTATTTCCCAACGTCTTGTAAATAGAAGTGATGGAAAGGGGAGAATTGCTGTACAGGAGATAATGATAAATTCACCTACTATAGCTAAACTCATAGAAGAAGGAAATATTGGGAAAATTGATAAAGTTATTGAAGACTCAGTAACTTATTATAATATGCAGAGTTTAAATCAAGGTCTCTTTAATTTATGGAAAGAAAAAATTATTCAGGAAAAAGATGCCCTGTCTATAAGTAATAACCCTAATGATCTTAATTTAAAGTTTAAAACTGCAAGCTTTGCTTCACAGCAGAGTAAACATATGGGAGGTGTCCATTCACAGGATGGAAGAAAATAATATTGTTGAAAAATTAAAGAAAATAATATTTTTTCGGGTTTTAGAGGAAGAAGTTCTACGGAAGCTTTCCGTTATGTTAATTGAGGTAACCTTTTCACAGGGAGAGATAATTGTAGAGGAAGGTCAGAAGTCAGATGCTCTTTATATAGTAATAGAAGGTGAAGGTAATATTTCCAGGATAATAGACAGAGAAAAAAATATAAAGAAATCCCTGGGTTTTATAAAGAAGGATGATATTATAGGAGAAATGGGAGTTTTTAGTAATGATCCACGATCTGCTACTGTTACTGCTATGACTGATATGAAACTTCTTAAACTGTGGAAAGAAGATCTTGAAAATTTTTTTCTGGAAGACACCAGAAGTGCATCAATAATAATGAATGAAATTATAAAGGTACTTTCAGATAGATTGCGAGATACTAATAAGGAAATAATTACCCTCTGTGAGGCAGGAGAAATAATTTTATCAACCTTTAATCAGGATGAACTTTTAGATAAAATTTTTACTCTTCTGCTGAAGTCTATTGTTAATGAGGATTCAGCAATCCTGGCTATTTACAACGAATTTACTGAGGAACTGGAGATAAAAAAATATAATGGCTTTTCCCCTGAACGGGGTGATCTGGGAGATGGATTTCTTTCCAGAAAAGAAAGTCTTATAAAGAAATTTTTCTCAGACCGTTTGTCTTATGAAGGTAATCCCTCAAAAGAAGATTTAATTCAGGAAGGGACTTTCTCAAAAACAAAATCTATAATAGGTGCTCCTATTTTTTCCAATGATAAGTTTTATGGTTTTATGGCATGTTTTAATCATACCAGAGAAGATGCTTTTACCTCAGCTGAGAGAAATCTTCTCTCTGCAATATGTAATCAGTTAGCCTCTGCCATAGATAATTTTGCCCTCAGAAAAGAACATGAAAATCTGGAAAGACTTATGAGAGGTAGAAAGTAATTTTTTTTTCAGGTAAAGAAGTTTTATATTACAACTGAAAGATTTCCCGGGTTGAATAGAACAATTATTATCTTATCTGTATTTTTGAAGAAAAAGCTCAAGAATTATTTTACAACCGAAAGGACTCCTTTGAAAAGTTCTTTTATAATATTTTATTTTATCTTATTATTTCTTTTCTCTTCAGCAGTCTATTCTTTCTCTTCTGATGAAATGATTTTAATTCCTGAAGGAGAATTTTTAATGGGTACTTCTCAAAAAGAAGTATACCGTGAGGAATTGCCTCTTCATAAGGTTTATCTTCAGGATTATTTTATAGATAAATATGAGGTTACTGTTAAAGAATATACAGATTTTTTGAATAGAGAGAAGGAACCTGGATATTTTATAAATATAAATGATAAGCGAAGTTTAATTGAATTTGCCGATAATCTTTACAGAGTTAAAAAAGGTTATGAAGATTATCCTGTAACAGGTGTAACCTGGTACGGTGCAGATGCCTATGCCAGATGGGTAAAAAAACGACTTCCCACAGAAGCTGAATGGGAAAAGGCAGCAAGAGGGACAGAGGGAAGAATTTTTCCCTGGGGAATGGAATGGGATCCTCTGAAATGTGCTAATTCCTGTCCCGGTGGTTCTAAAATGCTTATGCCTGTAGGAAGTTTTCCAAACGGTGCCAGCCCCTATGGGGTTATGGATATGGCAGGGAATGTATGGGAGTGGTGTGCAGACTGGTTCTACAGAGATTATTATTTAATGAGTTCACAGGTGAATCCTCCGGTTCCTTCTAAGGGCATATATAAAGTCATAAAGGGTGGTTCCTGGTTTTATACTTATCCAGATAACTTTCGCTGTGCCCGAAGAGCAGGAAAAGATTTAAAGTGTAAACTTTTTAATATAGGCTTCCGTTGTGCCAGAGATAAGTAGTATTTAAAATTATTTTTTTACTAAATCCAGGAATTCCATATAGTCGTACTTAGTATCTGAATCTCCCACTGTAGAATAAGATGTTGTTTTATAAACAGCAATATTTTTCGATTTGTAAGAAATTTCTTTTAATAATTGTACTGTCCTGTGACTGCTTCTTACAAGAGAACCCATATTTATTTCTTCATGTTTTTCTTCAGGAGGATTCTCCAGGTATTTTCCTTCTCTTAAATCCCTCACTGTAAGTTTCGCAGTGAGCATGACATTTTTAACTTCCTTGTCTCTGGGATTTTCTTCGTACTTTTCAAATCCCAGGAGTTTACAAAAATAATTTATCACTTCTTCTTCAGTATAGTTATCCAGATTATCTATGGTGCTCAATAAAATACCTCCTTAATAGTAATCCTATTCTATTGATGCAGATGCAAAATTTTAAAATATTATACCATAATTCCCTGTTACACGCAACTTATGACAGGGTTCTTCTGATTTTTTATTCTGTAATTTCCTCTACCAGGAGATCTCCCATTTTAATAGTTACTATTTTCACTCTTGCCCCTTCATTTATAAACTGGCCACTTTTTGAAGAAGCAGTAAGGTTTTCCTCGTCGCCATCTACGACTACTTTACCTGTGGGCTTTAATGGAACGGTTACCGTAGCAGAACATCCTATAAGATCTTCTTTTTTTCGTGTTTCTACAACTTTAATCTCCTGAGAAACTTTTGGTTTATGGCGGAAAAATTTTATTAATATAAATGAAACAAGATACATAAGAGGCATTATAATACACAGTAAAACTATTTTTGTCCAGAGTCCTATTTTATCAGCATAATATTCAGGTATAAGGAGATAAAATATACTGAAAGCATTTAACAGAGCAAGAGGAACTGTAAGAATTATAAGAGCTTCCCAGTTAAAGCCAGTAAGTTTTTTCAGTTTTTTTATAAGCCCTGACCAGAGAACTGTAAGAGCTCCTGTGCCAAGGATAGGAAGTATGTAAAGTGTTATTTCATAACGGAGATCGAGTCTCATAATCAATCTTGCCAGATAAAATAGAAAAGCAAATATCACAGAAGGTATAAGCATAAATCCAAATGTATTGGCAGTTGCAATAATACTATCTGGTTCATTGTGTTCTTCTGGAGTTATTTCTTTTACAGGTTCTTTTTTTGCCGGTACCTCTAATGGTTTTTCCTGTGACTCCAGAAAGGCCTGTCTGAATTCCTTAATAGAAGAATATCTTTCCTGTGGTTCTGGATTAAGGCATTTTAAGATAACAGATCTCATGGCAGGTTTTATATTTATATGAGATTCTACTTCCTTTCTTCCTTTCTGATCCGGTATATCAGGTACATCTCCTGTGAGCAGGTAATAAAGGGTGGCTCCCAGACTGTATATATCAGATCTTTCATCTGTCTGTCTTTTACCATATTGTTCAGGAGGTGAAAACCCCGGTGTTCCCACAATTACAGTATCACTTTTTTTACTTTCTTTAAATATTCGGGCTATTCCAAAATCAATTAATTTTATGGTTTCATCTTCTGTTATCATTATATTGGAAGGTTTTAAGTCTCTGAATATTATTTTTTGATTATGTAAATACTCCAGTACATCACAGATCTGAGAGATTATCTTAACTATCTGATCTTTCGTGAGAATAGGATTCTTTTCACGATAATCCTTCAGATTTTTTCCCTTTATATAATCCATAACAAGATAATATCGATCATGTTCAAAGAAATAATCTATGACCTTTGGAAGATTTGCATGATGAAGACGGCTTAATATATGGGCTTCCTGTTTGAATAATTCCAGAAATTGTTCTCTTTCAGAATCCTCAAGAAAAGTAGGATTCATTTCTTTAAGAGCCCGATCATCAGGAAGACGGGAGTCCTTTACAAGATAAATAGTTCCCATAGCACCCTTACCAATACTCTGTTTTATAGTATATCGATTCTGTAATAGTGTCCCTTCTGATAAATCAGTCATATAATATCCTCCAGAATTTTTATTCTTTATTTGCTATTATAACATATTAGACAATTCTAAGGGTCATGAAAGTATAAATATTTTCTTTCTGTAAATAATTCTATGAAGATTATAGTTAGTTTCATAATAATCCATAATTAAGAACCTCGTAATGCGTAAAGTGTGATGCGTGATGCGTGAGATTAATCCATTACGCATTACTCTTCAGGATCCTATTTTTCAGCTTCATTACAAAAAAATTTACAGGCGAAATATTTTCAGGAAGGACTTTTATATGTATTTATAGAAGTTCTTTTAAAGAGTGTGTTTAACAAAGAGAGGGGAAACATTATGGACAATCAATATCAAAATTCTGGCCAGGTACCACCACCGCCACCACCGGCTAAAATGTCATGGGTTATTATACTACTTGCTGTCCTTGCTACGATATGTTTTTTTACAATTATTGTAGTCGGAATTCTGGCTGCTATTATTATGCCAAATTTTCAAAGGGCCAGAGCACAGGGTATGCTGGCAGCCTGTGAGAGTAATTTAAAAAATCTGGCTACAGCCTGTGAAATGTATGCTGCAGATAACAAAGGTTATTATGCTGATTCCCTGGATGATTTACTTAAATCCAGCCAGTTTGGTAGCTATATGAGAACTATTCCGAGGTGTCCTTGCTGCAGGGAACCTTATAAGTATTCTGCAGTAAATAAAGATATGCATCATACTTTTACAATTCAGTGTGGAGAAATGGATGCTCATAGAGCAACAGGAATAGTGGGAAATGGACATTTCCCAAAGTATACACCTGAAAAGGGTATAGAGCGAAGGTAATGGGTGATCGGTAAAAGGGCAGAAGTGTTCTGCCCTTACACGCATCACGCATTATTGCTCGCCAATTCCGATAGAGCCTGCCACCCTTCTGTACTTTTCCTTATACCTTCCAGTTTTTCAGAAGGATAAATCTCTCCTAAGGCCTGGAGTGTGGCATATCCTTTATCCATACCCTGAGAAATAAGAGTTTGAATTCTCTTTTGAACCCTTTCTTCTTTAGCCATATCTGAAAATTTCATTCCCACTTCTTTCTCGTAATTTTCTATATTTCTTACACTGAGTCTTAAGAGAAAGTTTCTGTATTCATCTTTCTTTATATGAACATCAGCCGATTTATTGTCTTCAAATTTTTTCTCGGCAAGTGTTTTTGTATTGATATCTATGGATTCTTTATCCCAGAGGTTTTTAAAATCTGCTCTGTATTTATCTCTTTTTGCAAGACTTTCGGGATTTTTATCATCTACCAGCATAACATCACTCATTTCCCAGTTGTCTCTCATTCCTTTACCTGAGAAATTGGTGCTTCCCGAAAGTATGGCATTATCAGTAACCATCATTTTTGCATGAACCTTTCTGTCATGATCTGCAGTGGTTCTATCCAGAAGAGCCCATCTGACAGATATACCATTATCTTCCAGCAGTTTATACGTCGGTTCATTGGGAGTTCCTCCATGAGGATAAAGACCGGGGTCCAGAATTACTTTAATATCAATATTTTTTTTGGAAGCCTTCATTTCCTGTTTTTTAGCTATAAGGGCTTCAGCTATGTCTTTAGTTAAAACAAAGGCAGGAATATAAATAAATTCTTTGGCAGAATTAATAGTGTGAAGTAGTATAGCCTGCCGTTCCTCTGGTAGATCGCCAATGGCCAGTGTATCTTTACCTTTTGGAGTACTATCTGGAGGACTTATGTCAGCGAGTTTTTCTTTATTTTCTTTGCTGTTTGTCCTGTTTATTATATTCTCAAGTCTGTCTGCCATAAGTTTTCTCCCTGTATCGGTAAGAGTAACACTTTCTTTTCCCCTCTTCAGGAGATAATCTCTTAAATCTTTAGGTGTAATCTGGCCGTCACGGTCTTTATCAGGGATAGAAGCTACTCTTGTAGGATCTATACCTGATTCTGCAAGGGTCATAATCATTCTGTCTATTTGCTGTTCTTTTGTCAGACTCTTATTAAGAACTTCACTTCTTTTTTCCTGTGGGATAGATGCGCAGAAAAGACTTCTGAGACCTGATGAAGTAAGGATTACATCATAATTTTTAGTCTCACCTGTTTTTTCATCTACAGTCTGTCCTTTTCTGAGTATATCAATCTGTTTTTCACCATATATTTCTTCCATAGTTTTTCCTGTGGAATTTTCTACATCTCTTTTGTATATTTCAGTTAATCTTCTTGCTGCAGGCCCTTCTATCTCTTTTGCATAATCCACATTTTCACCTGAGGAGCTATTGGCATTCATTCCTCCCATAATAACCTTATCTCCCACCCTGAGTAATTTCCTGTGCATTAATGAGCCCGTGCTTCCAAGCTGTTCTTTTGTAGGAAAAAGGACAATACCCATACTGGTATTATCTGCTCCATCCTGCAGTTCTGACATGGTTTCCATACGATATGCTATCTGTGAAGCATCCATAACACCCGGTTTTTTATAATTGAGTCTTCCACCATCCATAAGAACACGTACTTTACCACCATTTCCTGCTACATCTTTAAGTTTTTTTAACATAGTCGGTTCACCAAGTTCATAGTATTCAACATCAACTTCTATATTACCTACATTTACTTCAGGAGAAGGGCCACGTCTGCTTCTGGTTTTTTCAATTGCTTCATCGAGAAGATTCATTTTTCTCTGCCATATATCTTTACTTCCCAGAACTTCTACCTTATTGCCTTCAATTTTATAAGAGCTTTTTTCTTTCTCAAGTTCTCTGGTTATTTCTGCTACTTTAACCATATCTTTAGAAGGTATAGTTCCATTTAAAAAGAAACTTTCTTCCACATAATTTAAAGATCCTCCCGGTAATTGCTCCTCTATTTTACCTAATTGTCTTTCTCTTTTATCTTTATTATAACTGTTTCTTACTGTCTGAAAATGTTCTGTAAGTAAGCGTATATCCCTCAGGGTTTCCTCTTCGGGTTTTTCGCCCCGAAGGTCTTTGCGAGCTTTTTTTAGAATTCTGAGAGCAACTCTGCTTTCTTCTTCTTCCTCCTTTGTAACAGGTTTACTGGATTTCATTTCCTGACGAACTCTTTTAAATCTTTCAAGAGAACTTTCCAGTGATGCCTCTTCATCTATCTCTTCAAAAGTTTCTTTATTTACTGCTTCTTTTAAGGTGCTTCTCTTTTCCTGTAATTCTTTCTTAAGATTTCTCCTGACTTCTTTTTTACCTTTTCCGGTTTTTGCACCTTCTTCACTATCAGATGTACCTTCAGCCTTTTTTTCTTCTTCTATAGAAAGACGATTTGGGAGCTGAACACTTTCTGCTACAATATATCCGGCAGAACTGGAAAATACAGCATCTGTCTGGGCTTTATAATTGGTGACTTTTGGTTTCTCCGGTGTTTTTTTCTCTTCAGATACAGATTGAGGAACTTTGCCCAGATTAACCTGATCCTGTGGAAAATAAGTTCTACTTTCCGGTTTTTTCTCTCTTATCTCTTCCTTATGAACAGGTTGTTTTTGTTTTGGTACAGGTGTATAAAAAGGTTTACTTACCCGTTTGCTATCATAATTTGTTGAAATGGGGTCCATCATGAAAACCTCCCTGTTGATGAGTGGTAAATATCTTCTCTATATTATCACTGCAAATGAGGTTTTTGTAAATAGTATGAGGAAATTAAATGTAAGACGTGTAAGGGCAGAACATTGTTCTGCTATTAACGATCACGCATTACCATACAGTATTGTCCTTTATCTTCTGTTCTACCTCTTCTATCTTCAATTTCATATCAGTCAGAGTATTTTTAATATCATCCTTCCAAAGGCCGGTTTCTTCATAAGTATTTGATCTTTCCAGTTGTTCTTTATAAGAAATTGCCTTTTCTTTGAGACTGTATAGTTCTTCTTTCAGTTTTTCAAAGGTTTCTTTTTTCTCTCTGATTTTTTCTTCTTCCTGCCTTTTAGTTTCCTCTTTCTTTTCTTCTTCTCCTTTTATTTGATCTTCTACATGCTGTATTTCTTTCTTTATATTTTCTTTTTCTTCATCTGTTGCATTTGAAAGTTTATCTTCCAGACTGTCTTTTTGTTCTTTTAAATCTTCTAATTTGTTGTTATGAATCTGAAGAGCATCCTGCTTTTTGGTTTCCATTACTTTAAAGGTGTCTTTAGTTTTATCTCCCTCTGTTACATCCCAGCTTCCACCCAGATCATTACGCCACATTTTATCAAATTTTTCAGAGATCTCTCTGTATTTCTGACGGTCATTTTCAAGTTCTGCCTTTTCCAGTTCTTTTTTTCTTTTTGCCTCTTCTATTTCTTTTATTTTCTCTGTATCCTCTGAGGATACAGTATTATTCATATCTGTTCCCCCTATCCTCATGGCCTCCGGATTTTCTTTGAAAAATTTTTCCATTTCTTTCAGGTTTTTATTGTAGACAAGGGAGAGGGATTTTGGTTTCCCGGGTATAAGGGGTGTATGTTTTACTGAGGTAGTATTTGCTATATTATAGTTTTTGTAAGCGTCTCCGGTCATTCCCAGCATATTTCAGCATCCTTTCTTTAGAAAGATTATCTCTATAATAAAATACCAATAAATAGTTAATTTGACAATGATTTTTTGTTAATTTTTTGTTAATTTTTTGATAAGCCTTCAGGAGTCAACTCTAAGTACCGCTCCAGGTAAAAAAGTATCCAAAAAACTTTAAACATATACACCTGTCCCTGTCCGGATTCTTACGCAAAATCTATGATCCTGTTACAATGAAATCTGTTATTACAGTAATCTGCAGTTTTGCATTTATCTAAATTATAATTTTCTCCTTTGACGGTATATCTTTTGCTCCAGAGACCGAACATGGACAGATTTGTGAGATGGATACTAACTTACCTGTTGAGGTACTAAGCAGGAAAGAAGAAGGAAATAATATTAATTTATAGAAGAAATAAAAACTGAAAGCCTGAAGAGAAAGGAATTTATTCTTATGGAACATATGGAACATGATGAAAGCGGAAATATTAAGATTAATATTGAAAACCTGAATATTCTGGACCCTGTTACAGAGGTATATAATTCTGACTTCTTTTTTTTCAGATTAAATGAAGAAATGAAACGGACCGGTAGATATGATTTATTTTTTAGTTTTACTCTCATAGAATTAAATAATAGAAAAAAAATACTGAAAAATATTGATGAGACAGTCATAGAAACTATACTCGCGGAAATGGGTTATACTATAAAAGATTCTGTAAGAGGTGATATTGATATTGCAGGTTATATAGAAGAAGGTCTTTTTGCAATTATTCTAACCGAAACTGATATAAACGGTGCATATAATCTGGCATTGAGAATCAAAACCCTTCTTGATAAGGGATTACAGAGGCTTGGTTTTGAAGAAGAGGAAGGTATAGAAGAAGATTTAACAGTTAATCTTGCAATAATAGAAGTCCCTGAAGATGCTGTAAATTCTAAACTGGTGCTGGATAGAGCAAAAAAAGCATTAATAAAAAGCAAAAGAGATATTTCTTCTATAGGTCTTATTAAGCCCCTTGAAAAATACTCTCCTAAGAAGAAAAAGATGGTTGAAGATAGGTCTCCTGAGAGTGAAGAGGATAAGAAAGTAGAAGATTATTTTTTACCTTTTATTCAGATTATATCTCAGGGCGAAATGGAAGAAACTGAAAAACCCGATGAAATTTCTATAAAGATATTGAAAGAACTGGAGAAAAGAGAACAGCTTTATTCAATAGTTTTTGAAGGAGAAACATATGTGAGGAAAAGTATAAATACCTTTGGAGCTTTGAGGTTATTGAATCAGAAGAGATTTATTTTTATCGAAGATACTGCTTTGAAAACAATTGTTTCCTGTGTTACACCTCACTCAGTCCCTGAGATAAGAGAAAAGATATTACTTGAAAATACATATTCTGCCGGCACTATTATTTATTCTTATCAAGAACTCAGAGAATTTAATTCTGTAGAGAATATAATCTCTGGATATAATTCTCTTTCTTCAGATGAAAAGAAAATACTGAAGATTTTGTATTTATATAAAGGGGGAGATACTATCAATGGTAAATGGATTGTTGACCCCAATTCTCCTTTTGATCCAATTTATATGATGGTAAGAAGGCGTTTTCTTTTTAAAATTGAATCTTCTCCGGGGATATACTATCTCGACTTAAAAAAAGATAAAGACAGAGAAGCCCTGTATCCTATATATCCTAACTGTAGAATATCGCCTTTTGAGGGTTTTAGATTATTGAAAAAAAATATTCCTGTTGAAATTGTAACTGCCCCTGGTTTTAAACACGAATTTAAGAATCTGGCTGAATTGGAGCTTTTTTATAAGGTTCAATTGGGATGATTAGTAAGTAGATTGTTTCTTAAAGGAGGACCTGTAAATTGTATTTTTCAGAGGATGTTAAAAAGCATAAACAGCAACTGGAAGATATAAGGTTATTTGCAAGAGAACTGGGAAGAATACCGGGAGGGAAGACTCAGGGTGTTGGTATCCCGTCATTCTCTATAGCTACAAAGGGACAGATTAAACTAAATAAAGTTGAAGATAGAGTTCTGGGAAAAAAAATAGAACGCTTCCAGGAAGAAAAACATCCTTTTTCCCTTGATGAGGAATTGAATCATAGAAAAATTAAAGACACTTCTCAACGTTTTATCCTCGGCCTTATGTCAAAGGAAGATTTCTCTTTATATCTTGACAGGGTAATAAATATAATAGAACAGGAAATCGGGAGATTTCAGAAGCGTTCTGTAGGGGATAGAATGAGTGACTGGAAGGAAGAGCTTTTAAATAAAAATGTATTTACTCAAACAGTAGAAAATTATAAAAATGCTATAAAGGAGTTCAGGTTTTATCTGGAAAATAACAGAGAAAAACATATTGCTGCAGCTTTAAGATTTCTCTCTCTGGCCCATCAGTTAATTGAAGATAATGAGGAAAGTAAGGCTTTTGCAGAAGAAGTAACAGAGAAATCCGATTCAGAGATAAAAACCGACCTTTCTTCCGGTTATAGTACAAAAAAACTGGATATTATAAATATTAAGGAAGAAGATATTGCTGATAGCTCCAGTTATTCAACCAGAAAACAATCCTTTAAAGAATCTGAGAGGGAAGTTCTGAAAAGCGATCTTTCCTCAGGTTTTACTACTAAAAAACTTACTCTGCCAGATACAAAACTATCTGAACCAGATAAGAAGATTCCTCTGAAAGATGTAGTTACACCTCCTGCAGTTTTAATGGAGAAGCAACCCTATATTATGGCAGGTCATGCTCCTTCCTGGCACAGTCATTATAAATCCGAAAGAGAAGTTATAAAGGGATATGATCTGGCCTATGTAAGTTCTCTTTTTAAAAATCTTACCTTCAGTCAGTTAGATGATATTGCAAATAAAATGTCCATAGAAAAACCTATGAGAGGTTCCATGCTGTTTAAAGAAAGACAGGAAGGAGATAAAGTTTACATAATAAAATCAGGTAAGGTTTTAACTTTTAAATCTGTCCCCATAAGTAATCTGGAAAAAGAAGTTCTTACTTTTTCTGCAGGAGATATTCTGGGTGATATTTCCTGTATAGATGGAGGAAGTTATGCTTTTAGCGCCAGAATTTATTCTGAAGGGACAGTATTAATTTCCATACAGAAAAGTGCTTTTAGAGAATTTTTGATTAAATATCCCTGGTTATCTCAAAATCTGAATATCCTTTCTTCACTGAGATTGAGGGATCTGTATAATAAGCTTACTACATGAGGAGTGAAAAGTGAAAAATAATGGGCTTTATGGTATAGGGGCGAACCTCCAGGTTCGCCCCGGTTAAAGCATCACGTCTCACGCATTACTCGATACCTGCCAATTTTTTGCATGCTTTATCTATTTTATTCAGATCCTCTTTACGAACCTCCAGATCTCCCGGTGCGGCACATTTCCCTATGGCAATTTTCTCAGCAGATTTGAATTTCATAAAATCTACAAACCATTTCTCAAGATAATTAACTTCCTCTGAAAAAGCTTCAGCCGGTGCATGAGATACTGTTATAAATAAACATCTTTTTCCCGGTTTGATTTTGCTTTTATAAGAGTCATCAAAAAGGGAATAACATCTGTCTATGAAATTCTTTACAGTTCCCGGAACACGACCGAAATATATAGGTGCTGTTATAACAAATATATCACTTTCCTGGATTTTATCCAGAAGTCCGGGAAAATCATCTTTTATGACACATCTGCCTTCTTTTCTGCATTTCTCACAGGCAATACATCCGGCAATTTTCATATTACTTATATAGAATTCCTCTGTTTCATACCCCTCTTTTTTAAAGAATTCAATTACCCTTGATGAGGCAAAGGCACTGTTTCCTTCCTTTCTGGGACTTCCCATCAATGATAGGACTTTCATAAAATACACTCTCCTTTATTGGTGAGAGGTGAGAGGTGACGGGTGATGCGTGATGCGTGATGCGTGATGCGTGATGCGTGATGCGTAACTCACTTCTCCCGTCTTCCGCCTCCCGTTTCCCATCTTTCATCTCCCGTCTTCCGTCTCCCATCTCCCGTCTTCCGTCTCCCATCTCCCGTCTTCCGTCTCCCGTCTTCCGTCTCCCCTCTCAATCTCCAAGACACACTCCGAGATCACGGGCAGTCAGTATAGTGTCACAGTTGAGTGGCACTAACTTCATTTTACTTACTGCTTCTTCCAGTGGGACATATTTCACAGTTGGAGGATCCAGAGCAACCATTATTCCTGTGTGTCCTTCTTCAAGGGCTCTTACGGCAGCAGTTCCAAATCTTAAGCCCAATAATCTATCAAAGGTAGTGGGCTGTCCTCCTCTCTGAAGATGCCCCAGTACAAGGGATCTGCATTCTTTCCCGGTTCTCTTCTGTATTTCCTGTGTAACCCATTCTCCTATTCCTCCAAGTCTTACTTCTCTACCTGCTTCCTTTTCACCGATTGTCATCATTTCTCCTCCTGCAGGTTTTGCTCCTTCTGCTACGACTACAATACTGAAACCTCCTCCGGATCTTTCTCTCTCCATAATCTTTTCACATACCTTTTCCATAGAAAAAGGAATTTCCGGTATAAGGACAACATCTGCAGTTCCTGAGATTCCTGAGTTCAGAGTAATCCAGCCTGCATATCTGCCCATAAGTTCCACAACCATTACTCTGGAATGGCTTTCTGCAGTAGAATGGAGTTTATCTATTGCATCTGTCGCTGTAGTTACAGCCGTATCAAAGCCAAAGGTTATGATAGTACTTTCCAGATCATTATCTATGGTTTTAGGCACTCCTATTACAGGCATACCCATTTTATAAAAGCGATTGGCAAGTTTCAGGCTTCCA
>JAKJGF010000318.1 GCA_022704525.1 Bacillota bacterium
TTACTAATTTAAAGTATTTCTTTGATAATCCACAAGAGGTGATGTCAATTTGTAATATTTAGGACAAGATTTTTTAGAATTACTCTATAACACAAAAAACAAAACAAATTTTTTAAATATAATTTGTTAAAATTTTATTTGTTTATTGTCTATATTTTATATATTTATAACCATATATTTGCATTCTCCGATTACATTTTCTTACATCATGATAGCATGAATCTTATAGTAATTCAATAAAACCTGATAAATTGAGCTGCTATATTTCATATTTTTCCCAGAGACTTCAGCACTTTCTCAGGGGTAAAAGGCCCTTCTGTAAGTCTTACGCCTGTAGCGTTATAAACTGCATTTGATATTGCAGGAAGAGGGCCATTTATGGGTATTTCAGAAACACTTTTGGCCCCATAGGGGCCTGTGGGTTCAAAAGTAGGAACGAGGATGACAACTATTTCAGGTAGATCTGCCGCGGTAAAGATCTTATAATCTCCCAGAGTTGGATTGAGCATCTTTCCACTGTTATTAAATTTATATTCTTCTGTAAGGGCATAACTTATTCCATTAAGGACTCCTCCGGAAGTCTGTCCTTCTGCAAGCTTTGGATTAATAGCTCTACCACAGTCCACTGCTGCCACATATTTAAGTACCTTAATAAAGCCTGTTTCCGTATCTACTTCTACCTCTACAAAATGAGCTGAAAAGGGAGGCGGTGACTCCTGTGTCATATGTGAAGCCATATGACCTATCTGAAATTGATCTGCTACATAAAGCGATTCTATGGCAATCTGTCTGTAAGTCACTTCTTTTTCTGTCTTTTTAGATATAACTTTCTTATCTTTACAGATGAGATCTTCTGTTTCCTCTCTTAACATCTTACTGCCCACAGAAAGAATCTGTTTTTTAACACCTTCAGCAGTTTTTCTTACTGCTTCACCGGAAAGATAGGTGGTACTTGAGGCATAGGCCCCTACATCAAAGGGTGTCATATCCGTATCCGAAGAATAAATTATTATATCTTCTACAGAAACACTTAAAACTTCTGCTGCAATCTGAGAAAGAACTGTATCACTTCCTGTGCCCACATCGGTAGCTCCCACAAGAAGATTAAAAGATCCGTCATCATTCATCTTTATGCTGGCTGCACCCATATCAATCTTAGGTATACTTGAACCCTGCATAAGGCAGGCCATACCGACTCCTCTTTTTACATAAGGCTTATCTGTTTTATGAGAATTTCTCTTTTCGTACCATCCTATTTCCTTTGCTCCCAGGTCTATGCAGTCCAAAATACCACAACTATTTATATTTTGAGGAACCCCTTCTCCTCCTTCACCGATAACCTTAAAGACAGGTGAAGTCTCGCCTGTTTTTATAAGATTTTTCTTCCGGAATTCTATCACATCCATACCTATGGCTTCAGCCATTTCATCCATCTGAATTTCCATAGCGAGAGTGGCCTGTGGTGCTCCATATCCCCGGTAAGCTCCTGCTACAGGCAGATTGGTATAATAAGCTTTCGCGTCAAAACTTATATTTTCACATTTATTATAAAGAGGAAGTACTTTACTTCCACTGTTAGACATGACAGTCAGGGCATGACCTCCATAGGACCCTGTATCACTTATAATCTTCATATCAATAGCCGTTATGGTTCCATCCTTTTTTACACCTGTTTTAAGATAATTATACTGGGGATGTCTTGTTCGGGCCATAATAAAAACTTCTTCCCTGGCATACTGAAGTCTTACAGGTCGTCTGGTTCTGAGGGTAAAAAGGGAACATATATCTTCCAGAATTATTTCCTGTTTTCCTCCGAAGGCACCACCTACTCTCGGTTTTATTACTCTAATTCTTTTAACAGGTATACCAAGGCTATGAGCAATAATCCTTCTTAGATGAAAAGGCACCTGGGTACTGCTTCTTATAACCAGTCTGTCTTTTTCATCTAAATATGTAATTGTAATATGAGGTTCTGTGGCACAGTGCTGTCCTCTATGGGCATAATAGGTTTTTTCTATTATATAATCCGCTTCTTTAAAACCCTTTTCTACATTACCCAGTTTAAAATCCACCTGGGCTACAAAATTTTTCTTCGGCTCATAGGCTATAGGAAGTATAACGTGGGCTTCCGGTTCATCATGGATTATTACTGCACCCTCTTTCCCTGACTCCCTTACATCAAATATGGCAGGAAGGACTTCATATTCCACTTTTATAAGAGATAGAGCATGTTCTGCAATCTCTTCTGTTTCTGCCGCCACAGCTGCAACTCTGTCTCCCACAAAACGAACTTTATTATCCATAATAAAGGTATCATAGGGTGAAGGTTCTGGATATCCCTGACCTGCTGTTGTATGTGGAATTCGGGGTACATTTTTATAAGTGAGAAGTGCCTTAACTCCTTCTAAACTTTCCGCCCTGGAGGTATCTATATGCTTTATTCTGGCATGGGCATGAGGACTTGAAAGTATTTTTGCATGAAGCATTCTATCCAGATATATATCATCTGTAAACTGTGCTCTGCCGGTTGTATGAGATAAAGCATCTACTTTTTTAGTATTTTTTCCTACTACTTTTGTATCCAAAATCATATCACCTCAATCTCTTAAGATTTAAAAATCATAGGAATAGTATACAGTATTCCAACTGATTTAGCATATTCTTTAACTTTTGAACTGCTGACAGCTCTTGTTATTACTATGGGAAATAAGTCCTCTTTAAATATATCTTTTAATATTTCTATTCTTTTTTTGATAAAAGATTTACTATCATTTATAATTCTTTATAAATCCAAGATCATTTGTTAAAAACAAATTGCATTTAGTTTCTAAAGCTGTAGCAATATGAATAGCATCTGGAGTACGAATATTATTACTGGCTCTTAAAGTGACTGCTGTTTTTAAAATTGAAAGAGTAATTGGTAAAAGATTTATCTCTGTTCTTAACAACATATTTTCATAAGTTCTTATAAGCTGGATATCATTCTTCTTCATTGGCCCTATAAGTGTCTCCATAAATGTAAGTTCACTGCTGATAATTTTTATCTCTTTTCTCCCACAGGTCTTCCATAGAGGTAAAAGAAGTTTGCAGAAATTATTAACTTTCTCTAAAGTATAAATCACTATCTGAGCATCTACATAAACACTACTACCTGAAGTTATCACTAACTGTCCCATGAATTACGTTCTTCATTAATATATCTATCAATTTCTTCTGATGTCTTAAATAATCTCTTTCCCTCAACAGAATCAATCACATCCATTACACTTTGTTTTCCCTCTGTTATTAAATTTTTAAAAATAATAAATACCTCTACATTACTTCCCTCTATTAATTCAGGAGACATAATTTCAATTTTATTACCCGGTAAAACATTTGTTTGTATGTGTAAAGCTGTATTCATAATAACTTAATCTCTTTGATTTTATAACATAGAAATAAATAAACTATTCTTCTTCTAATCCCTATGATAGCATATATCATAATATTTATCAAATGCTTTCAAATTTACTCCTATATTAAAGAAGAAGTTTTAAAGATTTCTGGAGAATATTTCTGTGTAGTAAAAGTAAAATAGTGGTTTTTTTATTTCTTTCACCATCTTTCTTGTATATTTTACTCGAAAGAGGGGTGAAAGTTAATCACCAATTTTTATATCAAAGTACTAGCGGAAGAGTATCTTTAACCTTATGACATCAGTAGAGACATACTAATATTTGATTCATCACGAATTCCATAGGAGCAAATTTGATCCAGGAAATATTCATTGAACTGTAGTAGACGGGAATGGAGTCATTTTTGTGAATGGTTTTATGTATTTGTACTGCCTAATGCTGCTGCCAGTTTGACTGCCTTTATCTGATTGACATAACCGGTACATCTGCATAAATTTCCATCCAGGGACTCTTTAATTTCTTCCTCTGTGGGGTTTGGATTATTATCCAGAAGGGCTTTTGCCGAAAGGATCATCCCCGGTATACAGTAACCGCACTGAACTGCCCCTTCTTCCACAAAGGCTTCCTGAAGGGGATGAGGGTTATCAGGTGTTCCTATTCCTGCTATTGTAACCACTTCTCTTCCTTCTACAAGACCTGCCAATTTTGTACAGGAGGTAACAGCTATTCCGTCCAGGAGAACTGTACAGGTACCGCAGTTTCCGGTACCACAGCCTTTTTTTACCTCATAATATCCCTCTCTGCGTAATACCTCTAAAAGAGTATCACCGGGAGATATTTCAAATTTTCTTTTTTCTCCGTTTATTGTAACAGTTAAAAGCATTTTTTCACTTCCTTATTTTATATTCGTCAACCCGGGCGAATACAGGGTTCGCCCCTACACCATAAACCATAACGTCTCACGTCTCACTTCTCACTTCCACACATTCTTCCAGTAATCTCTTCACAAGAACTCCCACAAGATGTTTTCTGTATTCACTGCCGACTTTATATGTATGT
>JAKJGF010000082.1 GCA_022704525.1 Bacillota bacterium
TCACCATGGGGTATACCAAAATCTATAAGAGTAGAGGTAATTTTTTCTTTACGATCTTTGTAATGGGCAATAAACTCATGATAGAGGATTAACATATCCCGTTCTCCTCTTTCATACTGAAGTTTTTGAAGCATTCTCGCTACGAGTACATCAAGAGGTGTCTTTTCATTTTCAGGTATAGATTCATCACTTAAAAGTCCTAACCACTCCAAATTATGCATAACAAGGCTATCTTCTTCTATATCAAGCCTTAAAGTCAGATCATGTTTTAAATTCTTATGAGATAATCCTGTAAGCATAGAAGTAAGACCTCTAAAGGTAAGCTCTGAGAGTCCATCTATTTTTTCTTCCTTTAGATAACCTGTCTCTGCAATTTTTTTAAGAGTCCTGCACCAGCCAGGGTATCTGAAGGTTCCCCGAAACATAGTTTCTGTTTCTCTGATACCGTATTTTTCAATATAAGGGAGGGAATTTCTATTGGGATAGCCCTCCAATTCGCCTACACCTTCTATGTTAATTAACTTATAATGATCAAATAGCTCTTCTCCGGGAATAAAAACTTCCTTACCATCCTCCAGATAACGGGCAGAATTCTTCCCTGCCATAAGAACCCCTCTGGGACTCCAGGAAAACTTGTAACCAAAAGGTTTAGTATTGGCATCAGGTGCAGGAAGTCCACCGCAATAAGATCTAAAGCTCTTTATTTTTCCACCATTTTTCTGAACATGATGAATAACTTTCATAGCAGACATATGATCTATACCGGGATCCACACCTATTTCATTTAATAAAATTACCTTTGCTTCTTTAGCCCTATTATTTAGAGAATCCATCTTTTCACTCACATAAGATGTGGTTACCATATGTTTTTTAAATCTCAAACATGCCTCTGCCACCTGAACATGATAGGTATAAGGTAAAAGACTTATAACAAGATCAACCCGGGGAACAAGTTCGTCCAGTAAGGAAGGATTCTTTACTATATCAAAAGCCAGAGCTTCTCCGTCAGGATGACCTTCTATCAAATCCTCAGCTTTACTCACTGTACGACTTGCTACAAGCAGTTTAATACCCCGGTCAAGAAGATATTTCACAAGAGGTCTTGATACAAGTCCAGCACCCAGAATTAGAATTTTTTTCATATTTTTCTTTCCTCCTTACATTATTTATATCAGAGATGAGATAATCTCACCCCTGATTTCAGCTATCAATTATTATAAGCTATCTGCTGATAGCTGATTAATAATAGATTTTATAAAAATTTCTCCAGATAATTATAATTTGGTGTAAGTTTTCCCTGATAAACAATTACAGCATTTTTAATAGGTGAAGAAAGAGAGCATTCTTCAAAATCAACAGAATAATCTGCTCTGGCAATCTCTGGAACAAAGTTCTTAAGAATTTCTCCAAAATAACTCGATGATTCTAAGGGAAGTTCACAGGGAAGATTATCTATTGCCATAATAACAGGTCCTCTCCCCTCATATCCATCAGCAATTTTATCCTCTAAAGGATCATAAACAAATACAGGACTTGAAGGGCTGGTAGGTTTAACTGTACACTCTATAGCACCGTTAATATCACAACTTATATCTCCTACAACTCGCAGTACAGGAGAATTTTTATAAAGGTTCTTCAAATATTCTTTAGTTAAAATAGGAGGGTACTTCTTATCCCAGTATATACAATTTATAAGAACTGTTATAAATGGAATATAACGTTCAAAAATAGACTCATAATTTTCCGGGAAACTATAATAATGTTCCAGATTGAATTTTGCCTCTTTATCTTTTGGTTTATACATATGTTCCTCTTTAAATACAACCTTATATATATGATTTTTAGAAGAATTCTTTTTTTTGTCTAAAAGTTCTTCAGGAGTTATCTCTATAAAAGGCATTAAATTCAATATTTCCTGTGCTCCTCTGGAAACATTACCATATCCGGCAAAGGCAACAACCAGAGGACAGAGTTTTTCGGAAAGACCTTCTTTCTTTATCTTAAGGCCAATCTCTTTTATAGCTTCCTTTGCCTTTTCAAGAGTTTTATATTTATAACAGTGTTTAACAGTGCTAAAGGGTGTGGATATACCTTCCCAGTGCAAACGTTGTCCAAGAGCCCACAGAGTATCTATCATACCGGCATATCCGGCATAATTACCAAAAAATAATAATCGTCTTCCCTTATCATCTACTATTTTCTCATAATCTATTAAAGTACACTGTAAATCCATCATTCTTTTTAACATAGGCATATTATATTTCTGTCCTTTTATTGTATGAGAAAAAAATATATATGTCTTTTTTGGCTGAAAAAATTCTATAGGTATCTCTTTTATAGCCAGAACTACTGATGATGGCGAAAGATCTTCCTGAACCAGGGCGCCGGCTTTTTCATATTCATTGTCAGAATAAGCTCTTGTTTTAGATTTCTGAACAATAAAACCAATATGTTCATCTTTAGAAAGCTCTTTAATCTGCTCAGGGGTCAGGGGAGTTCGACTTTCCCAGATATTTTTATCTTCTCTTCTAATACCGATAAATATTTTCATATTATTCCTCCATTAATTTACTCTTGAAATTACATATTCACCCAGGTCAATTAAATTTCTTTTGGCTTCTGAATCTTTAAGACCCTTCAATCTACTGATAGCCATATTAACATAATTAAGGGCCTTTTGTCTTGAATAATCTATACCTCCATATTTATTTACTAAAAACAGTATATCTTCCAATAGGTTCTGATTATTAACATAGGCATGAATTAAATTTAAAAGAGAATCTCTATCTTTATTACTGGCCTCTTTATAAGTTCTGATTAAAGGTAAAGTAATTTTTCCTTCTCTAAGATCATTTCCTGCAGTCTTTCCTATTTGCCTGGAAGTAGAGGTTAAATCCATAAGGTCATCCACTATTTGAAAAGCCATACCAATATCCTTTCCATATTCGGCGAGAAGTTTAACATTCTCATAGCCGGTCATGGCAAGTTTTGATCCAACTTCACAGCAGGCAGACATTAAGGACCCTGTCTTATATTCTATTATTTTCATATAGTCTTTTTCTTTTAAATTAATACAAGAACCTTTTCTTATCTGAAGAAGTTCCCCTTCACACATCTGAGCTATAGAATTAAACAAAGGTAGAAGAATATGTGAAGTAACTTCCTCAGCAAGTAAATTTAATACATTTAGAAGCATAAAATCACCAACAAATACAGCTATTTTATTTCCCCATTTATAATTTGGAGTTAACTTTCCTCTTCGGAGGCTATTATCATCTATAACATCATCATGAATTAATGAAGCCATATGAATAACTTCTACTGCCATAGATAGTTTAGTAACTTTACTATCATTATTATCAGAAAATATTCTGTGGGATAATATTACAAGGGCAGGACGGAGTCTCTTTCCTCCTGCTTCCAACATATAGCTGTATATCAAAGGAATCTCATTAACTTCAGATACAACAGTTTTATTTAATAAATCTTCAACTTTTAAGAGTTCATCTTTAATAAAACTTTGTTGTAACATTAAACTATTTCTATTCTTCACATTACTTCCTTAACTACTTAACTACTTCCGAAGTTTTTGTAGATAATTCTTCGCCAGCTCTACAAATTCTCCTTCTGGATCAAGACTTAAATAAATTTCAAAATTTTCTATGGCCTCCTGTACTTTTCCAAGTTTAATATATACTTCTCCAAGATGAAAATTGGCTTTAGCGTATGTATCATCAATTTCAAGAGCTTTTTTAAATTCTTCTATAGCCTGATCAAATATGCCAAAAGCCATATAAGCCAGACCCAGATTCCTGTATGCTGAGACTATATATGGATTTAATTCAAGTGCTTTATTAGCTTCAGAAACTGCAAGATTCCATTTTCCCATAGCTCCATAAAGATGTCCCAGATTATTATGAGCTTCAACAAAATCAGGTGAGATTTCAATAGCTGTTTCATATTCATTCAGAGCTTTATCATAATCCCCCAGCTTATAATAAGCATATCCCAGATTATTCCTGACCACATAATCTCTGGGATTTACTTCCAGGGCTTTCTCAAATTCTGTTATAGCATCATTTATTATACCCTGTTGAAAATATACCAAGCCAAGATTGTAATGACCATTTGGAAAAGCGGGGTTTAACTCAAGTGCTCTACTGTAAGAGGTCCCGGCTTTATCTAATATTCCCTGGGCAAGATATACACTTCCAAGACTGTTCAAAATAAAAGGATCCTCAGGAGCAAGTTCAAGTGCTCTCTGGTAATTGTCCAGGGCAAAATCCAACATACCCTGGTCAAAAAATATATTCCCTAAATTATAAAAAGCCTCTACATAAGATGGATCTAATTCTATGGTTTTCTGATACTCCTCTATGGCTCCTTCTATATTTTCTATACTGGTAAAAGCTCTGGCTAAACTATTGTGAGTATTGGGATTCTCCGGTTCTAAATCAATAGCTTCAAGATATTTTTCAATAGCTTCTTCAAGTTTACCCTGATTTAAAAATAAATTACCAAGATTTATACGAGCTGTAACTTCCTGAGGATTAAATTCAATTGCTTTAAGATACGCATCAAGAGCCAGTTCCAATTCGCCTTTTTCAAAATAAATGTTGCCCAGCATAAAGTAAGAAGGGCTATGGGTGGAATTAATAGATAGAACTTTTTTAAATTCCTCAATAGCCAGTTCGCTCTCCCCTCTTTCTACTAACTTGCAACCTGTAGTATAATGACCATAGGAATCCTCATAAGAAGACCTTAAATTGTATTCATTTACTGAATCCATATAATTATTATCCTCTCTTTCTATAATAATTAACTCAAATTACCAGTTATTAGTTTTTAGTTTCTGGTTTTTACTTAAATACTATATTTCTAATAACTAATAACTAATTGCCAACTTCTTAAAGAATTCATGTTTCACGAAAAAAGCTTTATAAAAATTTATGAAATCAACTATAATCTATTATAATATACTGAGTTGCACAAGTAATGTCAAGGAAATCTTATGAAATCAACTATAATACTTGAAAAACTCCTATATTATGATATAATAGAATATACTGTAATCTAAATAAGATTTTCATAAAGCACAAAAGGAGGGAACATGCTGACAATAAAAAACAAAGATAGTCAGCAAGAAGATATCAAGAATAATCCTCTAGAAGAAATCAATTATATAGATCATTCATTTTTATTAATATTAAAAACTCATTATAAACTTTTTACTCAAAAATATTCGGAAATAAAAAATAAATGTATAATCCAAACCACTAAGCCCATTGATATTTCTGTTATTGAATTGAGGCCAGACCAGGAAGCTGCTCTTAAAACAATATCCCCAATATGCTTAAATGTAATACCACCGGCTATATTTGAAGTAAGCCTCGACCCTGATTATGCCTTCTATCATTATCTGGTAGGTAACTCTTTATTTCACCAGGGGAATTTTCATAAGGCTTCTTATGCCTTTCAAACTACTGCAATTTTAGAACCTGAATCGCACGTTTATAGATATAATCTTGGATGTACATACATGAAAATTTTTGATTTCCAGAGAGCTCAAAATGAATTTAATAAAGCTATAACCCTGGGAGGAAATATACCTGATTATTACTATAATATGGGAATAGCTTATTACTGTCTGGATCAACTGTCTGATGCAATAAATGCTATAGAAAAAGCCCTTTCACTGGACAGTAATAATGAAAAATTCCGTAGTAATTTAGAAAAAGTTAAAGCCATGAGGGTATTTAGATTCTGGACAAAATTTGCTAAAGATTGGAGTAACTGGGAAAGTTCTTATGGAAATGGAAATAAAGAATGAAGATAAGCCCATAGAACTGGGTTATAAATTTAAAGTTGGAGATATTATAGTATATGAACAACGTAAATTAATAAAGGAAAAAATTAATTTAAATACAAATACAGTATTTAATTCAAAGGAAGAAAATATATATAGAATAATACAAAAAGTAATAAACGTTGACAAAGATAATATAGCAACTATGGAAATCAACATCACTGATAAAGAAACAAATAAAGAGAAAGAAAGAAATATCAAAATTAATAATAAAGGTAAAATAATTTCAGGTTATAATGATGAACTTTCAAATTTCAGCTTTCCAGAAGAAAAAGTTAAAGTTAAAGCCACATGGGTAGATTCAGGTATTATTTATTTGTCCCTTTTAGAATTACCTGTGGAATTCAAAACACACTTTCTATTTTCTGGTACCACCTGCATACATGAATATAACTGTATCAAAATAGATATATCAGGTGAAGAAATATGTTCCTCTATAGAAAACTGCAGGCATAAAACCAGTTATGGAGGAGAGATATATCTTGCTTATGAAGAGGGAATAGTTGTAAAATCTATCAAGAGAAGCAATATACTGGCTAAAATAGATAACTATCTTCTGGATAGTAATATAGAAATAAGATTGGACTTAAAAAACTACCTTCCCTTTAAATAATACTGCCAAATTTTATCAATCTTCTTTCAATAACGCTAGTAGCATCCTGGCAGTAGAATCATCCTTATCCAGGGCGAGAACAGACTGAAAAGATTTAACAGCTTCATCCCATTGTCCCAGACGGTAATGAACCTGCCCCAGGTTGAAATGAGCATCTACGTTATCAGGATCATAATCAATTGATTTTTTAAAAGCATTTGGAGCCTGATCTAAAAATTTCGGATTATCACAGAGAGATACACCTAAAGAGAAGTGTATATCAGATTCTTTGGGGTTATACTCAATTGTAGCTTCCTTTTTTTTGCCGCCTGTAAAGATTTCTTTTATTCGATCAAGAAGAGATGTGGCATTTTTAAAAGTAGGCTTACCTTTAATCGGGGCAGATGATAGTTTGGCTGTCTTTCTTGCCCTTGCTTTTCTGGATCTTCTGATTTGAAAATGTGGAGAATTATCATATTCTTTTCTCTTCTCTTCATCACTGATAATATTATAAGCTTCTACAAGTTCACTCATTTTCTGGTCAGAAATATCTTTAGATTTTTTACGATAAGCAACCTTAATTTCTGCATCAGTAGATATAGGAGCTATATCCAATACTCTATAAGGATCACGTTTTATCGCCATCTTTTCTTCTGCCTTTCTTTAATTGTAATCTATTATAGCCAATTAATTTTCTGTTAATTCTTCAATAAATTTCTTTGACTCTTCATCGTTTGGATCTAAGGAAAGAGCTTTTTTAAATTCCTCTAAAGCCATATCAATTTTATCCTTTTGATAATATACTGTAGCCAGATTATGATGATACTGGGCATTATCCGGATCTAATTCAATAGCCTTTAAAAATGCTGTAATGGACTTATCATAATCTTCTCTACTTCCATAGGCAATACCAAGATTATTATGACAGGACGCATAACCTGGATATGAACTTATTGACTTTTCATATTGCTCTATTGCTTTTTCTACATCTCTTTTATTAAAAAAGATATTACCATAATTGTATAGAGCCATAGCATAGCGGGAATTAATAGAAAGAGCTTTCTCATAACATTCTACAGCCTTATCATAATCACCTAACTTTTCATAAGCAACACCCAGGTTATTATGCACATCAGCATACCAGTAGCGTGTCTCAATAGAAAGAAGTTCATTAAATTCTACTAAAGCTTCATCATAAAATCCTTCCTTAAGATAAAGCTCTCCCAAACATCGTCTGACTTCTCTATAACGTGGATTGATAGAAAGAGCTTCTTTATATTCAGCAACTGACTTACCTGTAAGTCCTTTCAATTCATAGATATTACCTAACTTAAAATGCATATCTGGCCATTTAGGATGAGCTTCAATTATCTTCAAATATGCTTCTACTGCTTTATCTACCATATCATTAATTTTAAGAACAAATGAAAATTTAGCCATACGACTGCTGTCAGAGGCTTTTAAAAGAGACTCTTCTAAATCACTTTTATTATCAGTCAAAATAATACCACATTCATAACAATACTTATGATATGTTTGATTTTCTGTATTACATTTAAAGCATTTCACTATACTCACTCCTCAGAAAATTATCTTCTACAAAATAAATACATTTCCTCCATAAAATATATCTTAAAAAAATTTTTATTTTTAATGATTAACTTAAATAAAATCGTCTATATCTAATTTTTCTCCTCCATCCTTACGATTAAATTTCTTTAAGCCTTTTAATTTATTTTCCTTGGCTTCTTCTTTTCTTCTAAGGGAGGAAAGAAAAGATTTCTTTAATTCTTTTCTCTTATGCCAGTCTTCTTCTTTACATACAAATTCTGCAGGAGGTGCCACATAACCACAACCGGGGCAACTTTTAAGCTCAAGAGTACCATCAAAAGATGTTTCAAATAATATCCTGCACTCAGGACATTTTGCTTTACCTGTATTCATATAACCAACCCCTTCATTAATAGCTATAAGATTTTAAATCGTGAAACATATTATTACCGCTCACTACAAACTTTGCGGTTTTCACTATTGCCTACCCCTCACTTTCCACTTCTTTTTATCCTTTGCCCTTCACTCTTTAATTACTTCTTCAAAATAAGATTAAACATTCTTAAACTTTCAATAGCTTTTAAAAATTCATTCCCATCTTCAAGAAGGATTTCTAAATCTCTGCCATTATTAATATTTATAAGCATATTATCAAATTCTGTTTTTAATAAATTATAAAGTAATTCAAAAAATCTGTCTCTCATAGTTCCATCTTGTTGATTTATCTTAGAAGAATTCAGAAGATCAGTTGCTTTTTCAATAGCTCTATTTATATTCATTAAGTCCATAATAACATCTTCAGAAAGAGAACGGGGAAAATACATTTCCCTTTCAACATAAGGTTCTATAAGAGTCTTTAAAGATGGACCGGTGGAATAAATCTCATCCATTAAAGAAAATAAATAACTTAGAGAATTCCTCATCCTCCTGGTTTCATTCAGAAGGAGGTTATCTTTAAATGTACTTTCTTTTGTTTCCACTAGAGAGTATATTTTCTGTGAAACCTCAGATGTATTTCTTTTTATAGACCTTATCTCCTGTATTAATAAATCCAACTTATTAAAAAGTTCTTTAAAACTATCGGTCTCAATTCTCTGTTCTATATAATCAAAAATCTTAGCAATAGAGAAACTTTCTGCTGGCGAAATCTGATAGGTATGTTCTCTTGTAGAATCTTCTGTTTCTTTCTCAGGAGAAGAAAACTCATAAGTATTTTCTGCAAAAAAACTACCTGAAACACTTGGAATAAACTCCTTTATGCCAGAGCTTTCCTGTTCATCAATTTTATCTTCTTTAAAATCAAATATTTCCATTACATGCTCATTCTCTGTATCATGATGAACAGTATGAATTCCCGATGCAACAGGTTCCCTTTTCTCAGGTAAATTCAATTCTTCATCTGAAGCAGATGACATCGGTAATAATTTAGAATCCTCTTCTATAGAAGTGATTTCTGATAATTTCTGGCCATTGATTTTAAGGATTTCCTTTTCTATTACCGCCGGTGGGATGGGCTCTTTTTCTTCAGGAGGTTCTGTATCTCTTTCTTCTATTACTGAAGGTTCTGACTTTTTTTCTTCTATTACTGAAGGTTCTGACTCTTTTTCTTCAGGAGGTTCTGTATATCTTTCTTCTGTAAACGGTGGTACCACATCTTTTTCTTCTTCTATAATGGATTCTTCTTCCTGTCTGTCAGATATATCTTCCCCTCCATCCTGTTTTTCAGATAAAGTTTTATTAATAAAAGTTGCCAGAATACCATTAATACCTTTAATATCCATACGGGTTTCCGGGTCTACAACAAGAGAATTTGACATACATAAAGTAAATTCATGAGGGATACCCTCAGGTAACTCGGATAGAGTAAATCCTTCTATCTGTGATCTAAGCAATAGAAGGGGATCCCTGGCATCTTTAATAGCTTCTTTTATTTCTTGAATAGACTTTCCATATTTTTTCCCTGTTAAAATCTCATACATTATAGAACCAAGAGAAAAAGCATTTGAAGCAGGACCGGGGTTGACCCATACACTCTTACTGATCTGTTCAGGAGCAACATAATTCCACATCTCAGGTAAATTTACATAATTTACCATTAACTCAGATATAAGAATACCTTTTAATTTTACCTCACCCTGAGAATTTATTAATATATTTTCCGGTCTTAAATCTTCATGAATAAGATTCAATTCATGTATAGCCATTAATCCATTACATATCTGAATACAAATTATAGCTATATCCAGTAAAGAAAATCCCTCTCCTGTTTCCATTAAATCCCTCAGGGTCTCTCCGGGAAAATATTCATATATCTGAATCCATTTACCATCTTTAGTCTGCTTTATATCTAAACAGTTCAATATAGTTTTTTGTCTGAGCTTTAACAATGCATCTATACCACGTCTTTTTTTAGACATTAACTCAAGTACATAATAATTTCCCTCAACATCTCTTCCCTGAAATCCCCGGCTGAACTTGGACCATCCTCCAAGTTCCACTTCCATAAGAAAGGCATATTCATCCAGAACAAGATTGGGTACAAATTCAGACACTTCTTTACCCCCGGTAAAATATTATGCACGCCTCTAATTCTCTCTTTTTAAAGAGATAAAGAGGCGTTTGAATTTACGCGTAATGTCTAATTACGCATTACCTATCATTTAAAACTAACTATCATTCAGCAGTTAGCTATACTTCTGCTTATAGCTGAATACTTAACTATTTTTTATCTGTAACTACTTCTACGGTAAATTTAGTTTTTGTCGGATCATCCTTTAGCCAGCCTTCAAAGGATAGTACTTTATCTCTGCTGACTTTCACTATTATAGCAATCTCTTCTCCTTTGCGAAGGGGTCTTGCAAAATATATACGACGTTTTAATAATTCTTTATTAGGTGGTTCTATGTCTTTTCTTTCTCCACGATAAAAGATAAGATCAAAATAATCTATATTATCATAAAATACTCTGAAACCTTTTATAATAGGTGATTTATAAGGTAATACCGTTCCTGCAGGCACCAGATGCTGTACTGTCTTACCAACAGTTCTTATACCTATAGTCTCGGAGGTAACAATTTTAGGTTTAAAACCTGGTTCTTTATGAAGGAGATAATGATATGATGTGGCACCCCGGGCAACTGCCTTATCCTGATCTCCAAGAGTTAAAGGTTCCAGTCCAAAGAAAGAGGCCAGTCTTTCTCTTACAGCATGAACTTTTGTCATACCACCGTTCAGGAGAACTGCATGGACTTCAGGCATAATTCCAGCCATTTTTCTCTTTGCCTTATGTAGTACATCCAGAATAGGATATACTATATGTTCAGCTTTTGTATAGTCTATATGACCAAATTTATCCACATCAGAGAGACTGAAATTTTCACCTAATAAAGGAGATATAATCTCATCGTATTCCCTCTTGGAAAGGTCATATTCAAAGGTCCTGTTATCCCACACATTACCTCTCAGAAGATTAACGGTTACATTTTCAACAGGTTTTCCAAAAAATCTCTTGTTTTCAATTTCACTGGTGAGTTCCACCTTAATCTGTTCTGCAAAGGATACAAATTTTGCTCTGAGCATATCTCTTTCAATATCATTTAAAGCATCTATATCTACTTTCTTCCTGAATTTCTCTATAAATCTATCTGCCAGAAGATCATCAAAATCATCTCCTCCTATTCTGGTATAACGGGAAATAGCAATATCATCCACATCTACTCTATTTTTTTCAGTATTAAAGAAAGCTGTATGATATGATACATCAAGGGTACCCCCTCCCAGATCAAAAACAAGAACATTTCTGGGTTCATTAAAATCTATAAGGGAAGATGGTATTTCTTCTCTATTCTGTCGATTAATAAAATCATATAAGGCTGCTCTGGGTTCATCAAGGAGGATATCTCTGGTAGATCCGTCATCTTCAGTACATTTAAATCCGGCTAATTGAGCTGCTCTGAGAGTAGCAGCCCTCATATCTGTGTCAAAGGAGGCCGGAACCGTTATTACCACATCATCAGGTTCAAATCCAAAAAAGTCCTTGGCAGAAATCTTAATTTGTCGGAGTACAAGTGAAGCAATCTCTTCTGGTTTCCACTCTCTTCCATCAAAATTAAAGGTTTTAGTTGTACCCATATAATTTTTAACAGATTTTACTACTCTGCTTGATTGCCTGACTAACATAGCCTTGGCATATTCACCTACAATAGGAACTTCATTTTCTCTGTAATAAACAAAAGAAGGTAAAATTTCCTTTTTAACGATACCACTTCCTATAGAAGTCATCGTAATAGGAACCAACTTGGCTTCAACCTGTTTTGTTTTCAAATCCACTTTTCCCCAGCTCATTAAAGAGTTGGTAGTTCCTAAATCAATTCCTAGATAAAAATTTTTCTTAACAGCCATATTGTTGCTCCTTTTCAACACACTCTAAAAAAATCTCATAGAAAACTTCAAGTAGTTCAACAGTTCACAATCTAAAAAATTTCCCGCACTTTTGGACTAGAGATAATATTCTTCTGGTATGTCCATCCTGGAGCACAAACCCTGACATTTTTCATCTCTTTTCCATCCTTGAATTCAGACCCTTCATAATCATATAACTCTGATTGATTCAAATTAATCTGCAATTTAGAATCAATCTCTGCCATAGGAGAAATACCATATTTTTTCAAAAACTTGTAAAACATTCTAACAGTCATTGAGACATTTTCTGCTTCAGGCGGAGGTTCCCAACCTTTAGCTTTAAGTTCTCTTATTTGTTTTTCAGAAAGAGCTACATTATCAAGCAAATTTCCATATTCTACAGAATTCATCTGTTTAAAAATATTTATTACAGCTTTCTTTTCACTTTCTATCTCCAGAGTATTGCTTTTCTGTCTTAACTCATCTAATTCCTGTTGCGTCATTTCATAGGCACTCATAAGATCTTCATTTTCACTCTTTACCATCCTGAGTTCTTCTTCGAATTTATCTTTATGACCTTCAATCTCTTTATGAGGCTTAACAACAGATGGAATACTATCATTAAAAATTCTGATTAACTCTATCATCTTTCTAGACATTTTATCTGTGGTTTTATAATGAAGTAATGTTAAACATCACAACATAGAAGAATTATCTTCCGTACCTGCCTGGCATAAGACAGGATAAAACCAGTCCCTCCTTTCTAAACTAACACTAATAACTACCATCACATTTAAATTATATCAGAAAGTTCTAGAAACTTGTTCCATCGCCATTCTAATAAACACTATTATAGCAAAGAAGGTTTATAAAAAGCAATATAAAATAATACAACTTTTCATCTTCTTCAAAGTCAAGCGTGGAAAAACGTTCTACCCCTTAAAATAAATTATTATTAGCTTTCAGCTATCAGCTTTTATTCTTTATCTGGCTGCTAATAGCTTCATAAAAATGAAAATTTCTATATTCTCAAATTATTCTGCTAAAAATAATATTAATTTATTATATTTTGTATTTAACATTAACCGGTAAAAATCCTCCTTAAAAAGAGATAATTTTATAATTATTTTATAGCTATCAACAGTCAGCAGTCAGTTGTCAGCTCTGGGAAAAATAATAAAAAATTCTCTTTCGAGAATCTTCTATTATAAGCTTTATTGCTGATAGCTGAATGCTGATAGCTACTTAAGCCATCTGGCTGCATCTTTAGCGAAATAAGTAATTATAATATCTGCTCCTGCTCTCTTGATAGAATTTAATGTCTCCATAGCCACAGACCTCTCATCGATCCATCCCATACGGGAGGCAGCTTTAATCATAGAAAATTCTCCGCTTACATTATAAGCTGCTACAGGGACATCTACAATTTTCCTTACCTGATTTATTATATCCAGATAAGCCAGAGCAGGCTTTACCATAATTATATCAGCACCTTCGGCTATATCCATTTTTACTTCCTTAAAAGCCTCTCTGGTATTGCAGTGATCCATCTGATAGGTATTTCTATCACCAAACTTTGGAGCAGAATCGGCAGCTTCCCGAAAAGGACCATAAAAACCGGAAGCGTATTTAACCGAATAAGACATTATGGGGATATGAGAGAAACTATTCTCATCCAGGATAGATCTTATAGCTCCTACCCTGCCATCCATCATATCTGAAGGTGCTACCATATCTGCCCCTGCTATGGCATGAGAAAGGGCTGTTTTAGATATAAGCTCAAGGGAAGAGTCATTTAATATTTTATTACTTTTAACTTCTCCACAGTGTCCATGATTTGTATATTCACAGAGACAGACATCAGTAATAACTAAAAGCTCGGGAGCCAGATTTTTTATCTTTCTTATTCCTTCCTGAACTATGCCATGAGGGTCATAGGCACCTGAAGCTTTCTCATTTTTATATTCAGGAATACCAAAGAGTATTACTGCCGGGATACGGAGATTTACTATTTCCTCTATTTCCTGGTCAAGTCTATCGGTAGAAAAATGAAAAACTCCCGGCATAGAAGGTATTTCCTGCTTTATACCTCTGCCATATTTTAAGAATACAGGGTAGATAAAATCATTTACTGAGATCTTTGTTTCTCTTACCATTCGTCTTATAGTCTCACTGGATCTAAGTCTTCTTGGCCGGGATTTTGGAAAATTCATTTATTTCTTCTCCTTTTCCTCATAGGGAGGATTTGTAATTATTTCAGACAGACTGTCAAAAAGATTTTTTGAAACAGTAAAGATCCTGTCCTGTCCCTGGCGCTGTGCATAAAATACACCACTATTTTCTTTACCTATGAGTAAAATAGCTTCTTCTCCTTCTTTATTGGTTATTTTAACTGTTAATTGAGGATTATCCAGACCATATTCTTTTAAATCTTTAGCTTTTTCAGTTACAATACTTTCAGACTTAAGAGATAGAACAGATGTAAGTTGATTTTCAATCTTCCAGGGAGTTGCTTTCTTCTGGGAAGGTTTGGATAAGATCCAGTTAAAATCTTTATCCTTTTCACCTGCGAGATAAGTATCACCTTTTTTCATTTCAAAAGATACAGTATCTCCAAAAGGTACATCAAAGACAGATTTATCTTTCCACTCTTCAGGATCTTTGTTAAGATTTTCTACAGAATAATTCTCAATCAAAAGTATCTGAGGTTCTTCTCCTCTTTTGGCATAATAGCCGTCTGTAGCCTTTTTACCTATAAATAAAGTCTTTTTGGCTTTATCTTTACCTGAAAGTACAGTTACATCCATAAAAGGTTTATCCAGGCCATAAATAGCTAAATCAGTGGAAGTAGATTCTTCTTTTATAAACTCCTTTGCTCTTGCAGAATTCAAGGTATTAATCCATGTGTCAATCTGAACGGAATCAGCTCTGTAATTGAAGGGACTTAATATAGACCATCTGTTTTTAGAATCCTTCTGACACTTTACTGTCCTTTCTCCTGTCTTAAATTCAAACTCCCTTACGTCTGATGATGAACAGGCAAGAACTGTTTTATCACGTAAATCAATTAAGGATCTTACAAAGTGACCATCAACTATATAAGAACCTATAGTAAAAATCTGATTTTCTTCTCCAAGACGGGCATAATAAGAATTGTCATTAAAAGTCTTCTTACCGATAGATAAAACCCTGTTTGTTCCATCTTCAAAAGTAATAGTAACAACACAATAAGGATTATCCAGACCGTAAGAAGAAAGATTTTCTAATCCCTCTGTAAGTTTCTCATCTGCTTTTAGTTCAGTGAAATTAGCAAGACAACCGTTAAACATACCCTCATCGCCCCTTGCTTTAACAGGAGATGTAATAAACCATTCATTATTCTGTTTCTCACATATTATTTCACTGTTTTTCTGTTTGAATTTAAGAGATTTTATCTTATCTGTATCTTCAATCTTCATAATAATCTTTTCCTGTTCTTTTTTTTCATCACCGGTGGGTTTCTTAATTTCAATTAAAAGAACATAGGCCAGAAGTATTACTACTAAAACAACAAGCACCAGGGTGCCCTTAAATTTAAACATAAAACTACCTCCTGTGTAACCATACTGAAATACCTGTAATTATCAGAAGCAATGGAAATACAATAAGAGCAAATAAAGCTATCATAAGAGATTGCTGTGGTTTTAAATCAAGTGAATGCATTTCAGGATCCTTGGGACGTATTGATATGAGGTCCTCTTCCTGAGAAAGCCAGTTCATAATATTCAGGAACATATCACTATTACCCTGAAAAGCTAAATATTTATTATCTATAAAACTGGAATTCCCAACTACAACCAGTCTAATTTCCTTGCCTTTTTTCTCTTCTGTTGGTTTAAAAGGTTCCTCAGGTTCTTTTTTCTCAAGAGGCATAGTAACGGCTACACCCATTGAAACAGGACCTTCTTTATCCCTTGTTTGATCAGGGCTCATTTCTTTACCAAAATCAATCTTTCCTCTATAAGACCAGCTCTGAGGAAGGCTCTGAATAATTGTTGTTGTTGTAATATCTGATTCTTTCGGAGTAGAAACAGGACTGACTGATCTTGCCACAGGATATATAGTAATCATACCTTTCATATCTTTTGTTATTTCATGATCGGGATAATCAGCAGATAAAGGCATAGAAGGATCAGTTCCAACAAGCTGGGGACCAACGAAATCCAAAATCAAATCATTTTCTACTATTACACCCCAGTTACCCAGAAAATCTTCAAGGCCTGTTTTCATAGGATCTACCATTACCATAAGTTTTCCTCCACCTCTGAGATATGTATCTATTACTTCCAATTCTTTTTTTTCTGGCATTGTCAGAGGTCCCGCAATAACAAGTATAGAACAGTCCTGTGGTATTGTTAGATCCTTAAATAAAAGAAGCTCTCTTACTTCATAGGTTTCCTTTTCCATAGCATCTCTGACTTTAGATAAATCCTGATTTATATCAAGCTCTTTATGACCCTTCAGAAAATAAACAACCTTATTAGTCCCTTTTCTGGCAAGCTTCATTATAGCATTTGTAAGAGCCTGTTCTGAGAGTTTTCCAGTAAGTTTTTCCCTCTTCTGGGGAGAGACTTCCACAATAACAGTATTAAGCTGTTTTATTCCATATTCCATAGCCTTATTAGGATTTTTTATGGGATCTATCAGCTTATAATTTATTCTGGAACTGAGCTGTATATACTCTTCTACGAGATCTTTAAAGGACTCACGGGAATTAGTATCTCCATCCTGATAAAAACCCAGAATAGTTATATTTTGCTCCAGACCTTTCATAATTTTTTCTGTCTGATCTGAAAGACTGAAACGTCTGTTACTGGTAAAATCTTTCCTATAATTATGACGATCACTTATGTAATTAATAATAAAAAGAACTGCTATGAGAGCAACAACCATAACAACTGTATTTGAACCATAGGCAAAAACCCTGGTACTTGTATTCTCTCTTATCCAGAGTACAAGGAAAACAAAGGAAGCTACCAGAAGTGCTATAAGGAATGGTAAAACGTAAACAGGTTCCACTTTACTCCCTGTACCATACTTAGTCCAGATAAAATAACCGGCTATTACTAAAATTAATAAACCTACTGATATATGGAAAAAATATTTTTTCACCCTTATCCCCTCCATTTCAACGAGTCCAGAGATGTGTAGGTTAAAAACAATCCACCGAAACTGAAACTCAGATAATATATAATATGTTTAGTATCAAGAACACCTTTGGGAAAATCCTCAAAATGTGTAAATATAGATATATAGGATAGAACCTTACCCAGGGTAGGACCTGAAAAATTGGAAGCCCAGGAAATTATTCCTAAAAGTAATAGAACCCCAAAACTCAAAACTGCTGCTATAATTTGATTTCTTGTTAAAGAAGAAATAAAAAGTCCCATACCAAGGAAAGTACATCCCACCAGAATAAGTCCTCCATATCCTGCTAAAACCGGAGCTATATCAACATTTTTACTTAAACTAAACAATATTAATATATGAGGCACTGTCATAACAAGTATTGTAAGATAAAAAATCAATGATGCAAGAAACTTTCCCATGATAAGTTGTACTTCTGTAATAGGAGAAGTGAGTAATAATTCCATTGTTCCTGTTTCCATCTCCTCAGAAAAAAGTCTCATCGTTATTATTGGCATGATAAACAATGAAATTGTAAGGATAATACTAAAAAAAGGCCTTACAATCTCCTCATTTATATTTAAATTCTGCATTCCAAACTGATACTGCATCTGAGCCTTTATTGCCCAGGACATATCGGAAAAGCGCTGAAGCAATGCAAAAAAATAAAAACCTATTATAAATAAAAAAACAGCAATTACCACATAGGCTATAGGAGAAGCAAAATAAGCTTTTAGCTCCTTTCTTATAATAGTCCAGACACTTTTCATTTATCTTCACCTTCTTTCTCTTTACTGGCAACGGGTTTATCTTTCTGTCCTTCTGTTAATTTCAAAAATACATCTTCAAGACTCAAATGAACAGGAGATATAGATAAAAGTCCCCATTTTTTCTCTGTTACAAGAGATGAAATTGACTCTAATATTTCATCTTTTACATCAGATTTTAATTTATATTCTCCCGATGATCCACAATCCTGCTCTATAGTAACCTCATTAACACCTTTTACACTTCTCAGGACTTTCACAACATCATCTTTATTTTTTTCCCTCACTTTTACCGAGATCTCTCTGTAACCTCTCATTTTATCAAAACGATTACTCAGGTTTTCAGGTGTATCTATGGCTATGAGTTTTCCCTGATTAATTATAATTACTCTCGTACATACCTGACTTACCTCAGATAATATATGGGTACTGAGTATTATGGTTCTTTCACCCTTAAAACCCTTTATAAGATCTCTTACTTCTTTAATCTGACGTGGGTCAAGTCCTGACGTGGGTTCATCCAGAATAAGTACTTCAGGGTCATGTATAAGAGCCTGGGCAAGTCCCACTCTCTGTCTGTAGCCTTTAGATAGATTCTTAATTAGATTTCCTTTAACATCTAAAAGACCACATCTGCTATATACATAATCCAGTCTGTCAGCTTTCTTTGACATATCCACCTTCTTAATATCTGCTATAAAATCAAGATATTCCTGGACAGACATATTATTATAAAGAGGTACTCTCTCAGGCATATAACCGATTTTTTCCCTTACTTTGATGGATTCTCCAAATACGTCATAGCCACAGACTCTCGCAGTTCCCTCCGTTGTAGGAAAATAACAGGTTAATACTCTCATAGTAGTGGTCTTCCCTGCGGCATTCAACCCCAGAAACCCGAGTATTTCCCCTGTATCTACAGTAAAATTCAATTTGTCAATTGCCACAAAATTACCGTATCTCTTGGTTAAATTTTCCACTTCTATCATATTTTTTTGGTTACTTTACCAGTAAACCCTCCTTTCTTAAATTGGCTCTCTGGCTATCATTCATCAATCTGTTTACCTGAACGATGATAACTCACTGCTAATAGCTTTAGAAAACTAAAATTTCATAATATTTTATATCCTGAAGATTAAATTTAAATTAAAATAATATTAAAAAATTTTAATTATCTACCTGTCAACTGAAAAATCAAGTATAGAATATTCACTATGAAATGTAAATATCCTCTTTAATTATTTATTTCTTAGTACCGCAACAGGTAAAAAAGTATCCATCTCACAAGTCTGTCCCTGTCCGGGCTCTTACGCAAAATCTATGATCCTGTTACAATGAAATCTGTTATTACAGAATATACAGTTTTGTATTTATTTAA
>JAKJGF010000083.1 GCA_022704525.1 Bacillota bacterium
ATTGAAAATAATAAATTCCCATGTAAAAAAGCGAAATGGATGTATCCGCTGGACTTATCGTATTGGGTATGAAACTGGATATTTTGTCAGGTAGAAGTCCTTTTTATAAATTAGAATATTTTTTTCAGGACAAGGATACAGAATTGTTGTCAGGTGAAAAAGTGGAGCCGAAAGTATTTAATGATGATAATGTAGGCCCTGTAATGGATCGTATATATGAATCTGGTATGATAAAAATATTCAGCGAAATAGTGCTAAAAGCGATGAAAACATTTTCAATAGATAGTCCCTATGTGCATTTTGATACAACTAGTATAACACTATACTTTCGCATTTTTTTAATAAAAATTTATCTTAGAGCGTGTCTGAAAAATATATGATTCTAAATTTTAATAAAACCTGTGGAACTGGCATCTTGCCAGCTCAAGCCGGCTCCACAATATGATTAATTGCGTTTAGGGATTTTTCAGACACGCTCTTAGTGTCACCAGCCAAATTTGTGATATAATAGCTATAAGGAGGTGATATTTATGCAGAGTAATTTAGTATTAAAACATGAGAAGGAGTTTACATATGGTGATTATCTTACATGGCCTGATGAAGAACGCTGGCAGATTATAGATGGCATTGCATATGATATGAGTCCATCTCCGACTGTAGACCATCAGTTAATATTAAATGAATTAAGCAGGCAATTTAGCACTTACTTATTAAATAAAACTTGTATTGTTATCCCATCTCCAATAGATGTTTTATTTCCTAAACCTGATGAAGACATTAAAAATACTAAAGATTATATCCAGCCCGATATAATAGTTGTCTGTGATCATAAGAAATTACAGGAACGCAAAAGATGTGTAGGTGCCCCTGATTTGATAATAGAAATACTTTCACCATCTACAGCATATTTAGATATGAAGGATAAAAGAATACTATATGAACGTGAAGGAGTAAAAGAATACTGGATAGTTGATCCTGTATATAAAACAGTTCAGGTATATAAACTTGAGAAAGATAAATACAAATTTCCTGACGTCTATAAAGTAGATGATAAAATTAAGGCTGGTATATTTCCAGATTTAGAGATTGATTTAAGTCTTGTATTTAGAGATTATATACAGGAATAAAAATTCCGAGCTGTTTATTACTACACTTTCGCAGATTTTTTTAAAAATCTGCAAAAGGGTCTTGATAAAATAAAAGAAAGAGTTATATAAGTTCTCAGAATAAAATCCCTTATTTAAAAAAGGAGAGAACTTATGAAAACACTCTTTCCAGTAATCATTATAACATATGTAGAATGTTTTTCTACCTGTTTTCCTGCAAATAATTTTGAATATTTTCGTGGTTTCATCCTGGCCTTTATGTTGCCTGGAGAAACAAGAAAATGTGTAACAAATATAAGCCCTGTATGTTTCTTTGTAGATAGACATATATTGAGTTGGGAGCGTTTTCTCTCCAGCCATCATTGGGATTGAATAAAATAATAGAAATAATGATAAATCTTATGAAGGAAAATTTGAAAGAAAGTCTTATGATATATAGTGCCTATCTTGCCTGTATAGATACAACTCTTATAAGCAAAGTCAGAGGTAATCAGTCTGTTAATACACTGGCAATAAAAAGGTTTGTCGCTCTTTCTATAATCAGTTTTTCTCTCTGGAAAATGGCCATATTGCAGGAACTTTATGCTAAATGGCTCTATTCTTCTCAAGGTTACTCTATTCTCAGTTTTAAGAGAATCAATCAGGCTCTCAGAAAAGTTGTTATACAGAGTATTTTTCAAAAGTTCGCTCTTAAAGCCAACTTTCAAAATTCTATTTCTGTTCCAGAACAGCTTATCAGATTGATTGTTTAATTCTTTAGGTTCTTTGATTGTTAACATAGTGTGTTATAATATCTTTTAAGATAAATTTTTATTTGAAAAATGCAAAAGTATAGATATTTTAATATTTTTATTAAATTATTTAAACTAGTATGAAATCCATTATAACTGAAATGTAAGTGAAACTACTTGAATGTATTCTCAGGATATCCTATAATAAATTAAATCTAAAGAGGTGAAACCTATGTGGGAAGTTGCCTATCCGGAAGCTAAAATTATGATTATAGATGATCAGGAAGGTGCTCTGAGTATGTTAAAACGGCTCTTAAAAAAAGCCGGTTATAACAGATTGCTTATGATAAATGATCCCATAAATGTCTGTGACCTTTATAAAGACTTTGAACCTGATATCATACTTTTAGATATAATTATGCCCTACATAGATGGTTATGAAGTTATGAGAAAGTTAAAAGAAATCAAGCCATCGGATATGTATCTTCCTATTCTGGTTATTACCGGTGATATATCGAGTGAAACAAAACTCAAGGCACTGTGGATGGGGGCCAAAGATTTTCTTACCAAACCCTTTGATACTACAGAAGTACTTTTACGTATTAGAAATCTCCTTGAAACCCGTTTTCTTCAGATTCAGCTGAAAAACCAGAATATTCAGCTTGAACAAAAGGTTCGTATCCGCACAAAGGAGCTGGAAGAAGCAAATTTAGAGATTCTGGAACGCCTTGCAAGAGCAGCAGAATATCGTGATGATGCTACAGGAGAGCATACCTGGCGTGTGGCACAGATTTCAGCACTTTTAGCAGAAGCCCTGGAACTTCCTGAAGATCAGGTAGAACTTATTTTACATGCCGCAAGACTTCATGATATAGGTAAAATAGCCATTCCTGATAATATACTCTTAAAACCGGGCAGGCTTACCCCTGAGGAATTTCAGATTATAAAGAGTCATAGTAATATTGGTTCCGAACTTCTTTCCAGAGGGAAATCTAAATTTTTACAGATAGCAGAACGTATTGCTATGTCACATCATGAAAGATGGGACGGTACCGGTTATCCCCATGGCCTTAAAGGAGATTCCATACCTATTGAAGGGCGAATTGTGTCTGTAGCAGATGTTTTTGATGCATTAACCCAGGACAGGCCTTATAAAAAGGCATGGACAGTAGAAGAAGCTATGAAAGAAATAGAATCTCAGAAAGGACGTCAGTTCGACCCGAAGGTAGTGGAGGCTTTTAAAGAGATTTTACCTAAATTTCTTAAATCTACAAATCAGAAGTAACTATGAAATTGTGATAAGTAATCTATAATACGTTATCTGACATCAAACATTACGCGTTTAATCAAGCATTTTTCTATCTCAGAATGAACTGGTTATGATGTAGTGAAAAAGGTTGATGTTTTTTGAAGGTTGATGTTTTTTGAAGGAAGAAAAAGATAAAAAAACAGCAGGTATTGATTTTATAAAAGCCTTGAATCGTCCCATGTCTCAGAAAGGATTTTCTACTGATGGGGCATGGAATTTACTTAAAAGCAAAATGCAGAAAAGTGAAGTTGAAGAAAATGAAAGAGATGGAAAAGATTTTTTGGAGCTGAAAAGTGAGGTTAAAGAAGATATTCCCCGGGATAGTAATGATAAATTTCATTCTACTGTCTGGGTAATACAGACTCCGATTAAAGATGGTCTGGATATTTTTCAAAAAAAAGAGGAGACACCTTCTAAAGATAAGAGAAGTAAAGTAGATAAATGGGAAAGAGGATTTCAACCTCCAGAGCTTGAAGGAGAGAATTTACTTACAAAAGACACCGAAATTCAGCTAACCGGAAAAGAGAAATTTATAGATACTTCTACTGAGATCTATTCCTTTGAATTGACCTCAAAAGAAACTTTTATAGCATCCTCTTCTGAAAAGCAGGAAGTTCTACAGGAAAAGGTTTCTTCTTTACATCTTCAGATAAGCGATATTACACTCGGATTTGAAAAAAGGGTTATACCCTTTGAAAAAAGAGAGCAATATCTCAAAGAGATAGAACAATATATAATAAGAAAAAAGAAAAGTTTAAGCCGTTTCTACAAATCTAAAGAATCTTCTATAGATAAAGTAAAATTTTTTCTTAACAGAGGATTTGATGTTTTTTCTCAATCTCTTAATGAACTGAGTTTGTATCTTCGTGATTCTTCTCCTATTCATCTTACTCTGGCAAGAGAACTATCCCTGGAGGGGAACAGGTTGTTTTTAAAAGCAAAGGAAATAGTAAAAAGTGAGAGGTGAGAGGTGAGAGGTGAAGGGTGAAGCATGAAGTGTTAAATACTATCACGCATAACTCATCACACATCACGCATCACGCATATGTCTAAAGATATAATAAAACTGATGGGCCTTAAAACTGATATGGTAGGAGAAATCCATGCCAGGCCTATTACAGAAATACTTTCTAAAGAAGTCTCCACCCTTTTTGGGAGAGATAAACAGAATTTCAGTTCTGTTCCGGTAAAGGGGGGAGAAGTGAAGAAGCAGAGTATTCCGAATATTAGAGAGGAAACATCACTTGTACCCAGGGATATTCCTAAACAGAAGGAAAGTTCTTTTACATTTGCTTTAAGTGATTATCTGACTTCAGGTAAAATGTCAGAAGAATTTGAAACATCCCAGACTGGCCATACCATCAAAAATTGCACTCAGGATATATCTGCTGACGGCACTGTAGTTACCCGATGGGAAGGTGTCAATAAGGAGAAAACCCTCTATAAGGCAGAAGGCAGAGTTACAGGAAATATTCAGGAGATAAAATCTGAGGGAAAAAACGGAGAATTTGAGTCTCGCTCTGAAATAATGAAAGAGGGTTCTGCTGGTACCAGAGAAACTGTCTATATGAAAAATAATAAAAGTGGGACTGAAACCTCATATGTAATAGAAAGAAAAGGTTCTCTTGAGAAACAGGAGGGAACATTGAAAACAGGAGAGGGAGATTTTAGCTCTTATAAATTAGAAAAATCCGGGGGAAAAGTTCAACAGGAAATTGTAAGAATTGACTTTTCTGATGGTCCTATTGAAATGAGAGAAACTGTTCGGGATATTGAAAAAATGATAGATACTCTTTCTTTTTTTTCAGAAAAGTCTATGGAGGAATTTGTCGGCCTTGAGCTTACAGAAAAAGAGGCCATAGGTATTATTGCAAAAAATCTCAGGGAAGGAAAGATAAGCACTGGCAGAATAAAAAAGGAGATTTTTTCTGATGATGGAGTGTGGGATGAAGGAACATTACTTGAACTTATAGAACAGGAACAATCCCTTTCACTCGATTCTAATAAAAATCCTGTTTGTTTCAGAAAAACTAAAATATATGATAAAGAAGGAAATATTACAGGTGAAGAGGAGGAAGAGAGTTTCTACCGTTCCGAAGAAGATAATGGTGACCGACAACATGTTATAATAAGACGAACATATAAATTTATTAATGAAGAAAAAATACAGACAGATGAAGAGGAATTTATAGATTGTTTTCCCCTTTCAAGACAAAAAAATATACAATTCAGTAAGACCTATTTTCAGTATGGAAAAAGAATACATAAAAGAACAGACAGAATCCAACAGGGAGATATAAGGGAAGAGTATAAAGACCTTTCTACTATAGCAGAAACAGGTATAAAGCTTTTATTTGCCAGATTACTGGAGGGAGGATCTCAGGAGATAAGTATACGTCATCATGGAGATATATTTTATGATACTATTGAAACAGAGGATAAAGAAATCAGATGCACTGTATATAAATCTACCAGGAGACCTTCCTGTTTGTTAATGAGAGTTGATTTATTGAAAGGATATAACATAACACTTCCCCTCTGGGTTCTTGTATCAGCTTCCTATGATCAGGTAGAAACACAGTTTCTTTTTGAAGGAGTAAAAGATTCTACCCTGGTAGATAGATTTGATAAAACCACTCTCTATCATACATTTCGTGGCACTTTGAAAAATGAGGATTTAAAGGGAGAACTTTTGAGAGAGGCTACAAGAATTCAGACCAGAATGGATGAGGAAGCCAGGGACAAATTAAAAAGTGAAGATAGAAGTTACCTTGAGTTCAAATTTTCCGACAGAGCAGATTCACTCTTTCATGTACTGACTCCTGGCTGGATCAAAAATAACAGCCCTTCCGGATGGATGCAAAAGAATGAAGAATTGTCTTCATCAGAGATTATAGAAAATATTATTTACTGTCTTATAAAATATTTACATCCTGACAATAAACTCAGAAGGGAATCTGCTCTGGAAAGAAAACACACCTTTCTTCCTCTTGTTGTATCGGGGGCTACCGGTTTAGAAGCCATTCTGGGGCAGAAGTTTGGAGTTGATCTGGTATTCCTCCTCTGGGAAATGTTAAATATAACCGGTTATGCCGATGGGAAGGATAAGTTTGCTTCTCTGAAGATATGAGTAGGGGCGAAGTTTGCCTTCGCCCCTTAACCCGTCATCCATTATCTATTTATCCTTTTTCGGTTTCAGAGGTATTCGAAATTCAACTCTACCCCCTTTATTTGCCAGTCCTTCAGCCTGAACCCTTTCTTCTTTTATATAAAGAGTCAATTTATCACATGTCATGGTCATTCCTTTTTGTTCACCCAGTATTATATTTCCTTCCAGAATAAGTATCTGAGGTTTTTCTGTATAGGTAACTACATCACTAGAGAAGCTTTTATCTTTCTGTATAGCTCTTACATTACCTTTTGCTATAGCTTTTACTGTTTTTCCCCAGTAAAATTCCAGAGTATCACAAGTTAAAGTAACAGGTCCATCCTGGAGAGCATTTTTTACTTTAGTGTTATCTGAATTACTGTCTGGAATTTTTTGCTGTACAAATTTTACATGTCCCTCCCACGCTCCGAACTGTCTATCTTGATATACTATAACCTTATCTCCTTTTATAGTAGAACCGGGTCTTGTAAAGGTAACCTCACCTGAGAGCATAATAATCTTATTCTCTGTATAAAATACTCCTTCCATGGCAGTGAGTGTCATTTCTCCCTGCTGTATTTTTATTTTGTTTTCAAGATGTATTATTTTAGCACCTTCTTCTCCCCGGAGTTTTTCTGCCGTTATTGTTACTTTTATTATTTTTTTAGTTGTATCCTGTGAAAAAACATAAGCTTCCGGAAAAAAGATTGACAGAGAAATAACTATTAAGCTCAGAAGATAAAATTTAATTTTCAATTGAATTCACTTCCAGCTCATGCGTAATCGTCGAAGATCGGTGATTGGTAATGTATATTAATTACTTTTCACCCCTCAATCTCACATCTCACGTCTTTAAAAAGAAGGAACAGGTATCACTTTCCTGTCTCTTCTGTCATATGTGTATATATCAAGTCTACCAGTTCTTACAGAGGCAAAGGTTATAATATTTCCATCTGCACTTATAGATGGATTTATATCAGGGAGGAAAGTATTCAAACCTGGAAGATCCACCAGTTTCTGCTCTTTTGTATCATAGAGATATATATTCCAGAAATGTTTTCCTGTTCTATTAGATTGAAAGACTATAAAACGTCCGTCTTTACTGATTGATGGATATAAATCCCATCCTTTACTGTTAATATTGGGAATATCTACCAGATTGTTTTCTTTTCTATCATAAAGACGTATCTCTATATCTTTTATATCTCTTCCTTCTATTATTATATCATTGTAGACTATATACCTTCCATCTGCACTTATAGAAGGGAGAGTTCTGAATTTCATTGCCAGATCTCCCTCTGTAAAAAATTCATTATTTACTATGTCCTGATAAATTATATTTGTCTCTTCTACAGACAAGAATGTCTTATGAACAAATAGATAAGTTATGATACAACCTGTAATTAAGAGAACAGATATGATTACAGGGGCAAGATGTTTTTTTCTCAGCATACTTCTTATAAGAACTACACCGACAAGTAATAAATTTTTAAATAACTTGAACATTTTTCATACCTCCAGTTAAGATTATTTTATAGTTAGTTTCATAACAATTCATAATTTATTTATCGTGAAACGATTATTATTTCTTCTTTTCACTTTTCACTTATTTATTTATGGCAAGTTATGAAATACACTATAAATTATATCAGGAAATTTTTATAAAGGCAAATAGAGGTACCTCCATTATAGTTAGTTTCATAACAATCCATAATTAAGAATCTCGTAATGCGTAAAGCGTAATGCGTGATTCGTTAGATTAATCCATTACGCATTACGGGCATCACAAATTATTTAAATTCTAATAAGTTATGAAATATACTATAATGCTTTCTTTATTATTTTCTATATAACTGATAAGTTCCTTGATTTTCTTTATTTTTCTCATATAAAAATCAATTCTCTTCTTATAACTTTTATGTTCGTCTTTTCTATCTTCAATACTGCCTTTAACCTCATATTCCAAGATTTTTTCTTGAAAAAATGACCGGGTTTCCTGTATTTTTAACAGCACTTCATCTATCCTGTTTTCTTCTATTAACTTCTTTATTTCATCATAAACTTTTTTCTTTCTGCTAAAATGGCTGCACAGTTTCTTTAGTAAAAGGGATTGCAGGGAAGAACTGAGTCTTTAAAATATATTATAATAAAACTTGACAATAATAGACTCATAGTATATAATATAAATAAGATAAAATATTATATCATATACTATGGAGGCGAAAAGTATGAATTTAGAGAAATTTACTGAAAAATCAAGAGAAGCTCTGATTTCTGCTCAGGATTTTGCCAGAATGTATAATCATAATCAGATAGAGAAAGAACATCTTCTCCTTGCCATGCTACAGCAAACAGATGGTCTTACACCTCAGGTCTTTGAGAAACTGGATGTAAATCCGAAAGAGTTAGTATCTGATCTTGAAAGACACATGTCAGAACTTCCTAAAGTTTATCACAATGGAGGAACAGGGCAGGGTGTTTACATAGGGTCAGGTCTTCAGAGGGTTGTAAACAGGGCTTTAGAGGAAGCAGGAAGATTAAAGGATAATTATGCCGGTATAGACTGTCTTTTAATAGCTCTTGTAGAAGAAGGTTCCGGCATCTCAGGGAGAATATTGAAGAAATATGGAATAAATAAGGAAAATCTCCTGAGAGCACTCAAAGATATAAGAGGGAGTAAAAAGGTTGATAATCCTACTGATGACGGAAATTTTCAGATGTTAAAAAGATTCAGCAGGAATTTAACTGCTTTAGCTTTACAGAGAAAACTTGATCCTGTTATTGGCAGAGATTATGAGATAAGAAGAGTAATACAGATATTGAGTAGAAGGACAAAAAATAATCCTATGCTTACAGGTGAACCGGGAGTGGGTAAAACTGCCATAGTGGAAGGTCTTGCCCAGCGTATTGCAAAAGGTGATGTCTCTGAAGGGCTTAAGAATAAACAACTTTTTGCCCTTGATATGGGAGGACTTGTAGCGGGGACTAAATACAGAGGTGAGTTTGAGGAGAGAATAAAGGCAGTAATGAGAGAAGTGACAGAAGGAGAAGGAAAAATAATACTCTTTATAGATGAATTTCATACTGTCGTGGGAGCAGGAGCGGCAGAAGGAGCTATAGGGGCAGCCAATCTCCTCAAACCGGCTCTCGCAAGAGGGGAGTTGCGATGTATTGGTGCTACCACACTGGATGAATACAGAAAACATGTAGAAAAAGATGCAGCTTTAGAGAGAAGATTTCAGCCCATTCTTGTATCAGAACCATCTGTGGAAAGCACCATAAGCATCCTCCGTGGTTTAAAGGAAACCTATGAAGTCCATCATGGAGTAAGAATTCAGGACACTGCTCTTGTATCTGCTGCAGTTCTTTCAAATCGTTATATAAGTGACAGATTTCTTCCTGATAAAGCAATAGATCTTGTAGATGAAGCGGCAGCACAATTAAGAGTTGAGATTGACAGTAAACCTTCTGAACTGGACAGTACAGAAAGAAGAATAACACAGCTTGAGATAGACAGGATTTCACTCAAAAAAGAACATGACAGTGCTTCAAAGGAAAGACTGAAAAAACTTGAAAAAGAACTTTCTGAATTAAAAGAAAGTATAAAGCAAATGAAAGCCCAGTGGGACAATGAAAAAAAGAGTATTGAAAATATAAGAGATCTCAAAAAAGCCCTTGAATTTGCCAGAAAAAAGCTCGAAAAGGCAGAAGAAGAAAACGATCTTAATAAAGCAGCAGAATTAAAATACGGCCAGATTATAAAGATAGAAAATCAGATAAAACTTGAAGAAGAAAGACTATTAGAAATTCAGAAAAGCCGTCAACTTCTTAGTGAAGAGGTTACTGAAGATAATATAGCAAAAATAATCAGTAAATGGACAGGTATACCGGTGAGTAAATTACTGGAAGGAGAAAAGGAGAAACTCTTAAAGATGGAAGAAAATCTTCATAAGAGGGTAATAGGACAGAATGAAGCCATAGTAGCCGTATCAGATGCAGTAAGAAGGGCAAGGGCAGGTTTAAAGAATCCACAGAGACCCATAGGTTCCTTCATATTTATGGGTCCCACAGGTGTTGGTAAAACAGAGCTTGCAAAGGCCCTTGCAGAGTTTCTCTTTGATAACCAGGAAGCTATAGTCAGGATTGATATGAGTGAATATATGGAAAAACATTCAGTATCACGCCTTATAGGAGCACCTCCCGGATATATCGGGTATGATGAAGGTGGCCAGCTTACAGAAGCAGTAAGACGTAACCCCTACAGTGTGGTTCTTCTTGATGAAATAGAAAAAGCCCACAGAGAAGTATTTAATGTGCTATTGCAAATACTCGATGACGGCCGTCTTACCGATAATAAAGGAAAGACTGTGGATTTTAAAAATACTGTTCTTATTATGACATCCAATATTGGAAGCCAGTGGTTGAAAGAAGCAGGATTCAGTGAGGAAGAATTTGAAGCAAAGAAAGAAAAAGCTCTGGAAACCTTAAAAATGCATTTTCCGCCTGAGTTTCTTAACCGTATAGATGAAATAATAGTCTTCCATCGTCTCGGTATGGAACAGATAAAGAATATAGTAGAACTTATGGTAAATGAACTTAAAGAGAGATTATACGAAAAGAGAATAGATCTGGTTCTCTCGGAGGAAGCAAAAGATTTCATTGCAAAAGAAGGATTTGACCCGAACTATGGTGCAAGACCCTTAAGAAGAACCATACAGAGATATGTGGAGAACCCTCTCTCTAAAAGTATACTTCAAGGAGAATTCAGAGATGGAGACGAGATATTTCTAAATTATTCAGAAGGTAAACTGGTCTTTTGTAAGATCCAGGGGAAAAAAGTAGCATAAAGTCGTGAAAAGTGAAAAGATGAGAAGAGACGACCGGTCGTCTCTTCTCATAAAAATTATACTCTTACCAGTTCTCCATTTTTTATACTTTCCATTCTCTTCTGAAACTGTCTGGCCTGATGGACGAAAGCCTCGAGACGGGTATCGGAATTTGTTTGCCCCAGACCATCATAGGCCACATTCAAAACAGGAATATCATTATGTTCTTCTTTAAATCGTTTAAGAAGAGCCGAAGCAATGGTGCCGGGAAGACAGGTAAAGGGTATTGTATTTACGATTCCGCAGAGGCCTTTATTATAGAAGTCCATTGCTTTACCTATACTCATAATGGCTTCTCCAAAGAAGGTTTTGTCTACATATTCTGATGCCATATCCAGAACGGACTTTGTGGAAGGTTCTTCTAAATTACGGAGGAAACCTTTAAATACTCCGGCAATTTTATGTTCTTCCAGAACCTGGAATTTATCCATAAGCATAGTTTTTCCTATACAGGCAATATCTCCTCGCTGACGGGCCAGAAAATCACGTCTGAAATTCCTGTAAAGGAACCATTCGTAAACAGGAGCAACCCAGACTTCCACTCCTAATTCTTCAAGTTTTATTATTATATCTTCATTACTGAATTTATTGGCACGGACAAAAAACTCTCCCACCATTCCGACTACCGGACGGAGTTCACTTTTATCGACAGCTATGGCTTCGAATTTTTTGCGACATTCCTTAAGGGCTTTTATTAGATTACTTCTTTTCTCAATGACGCTCATAGAAATTTCAACACATTCTTTGTAAACTTTTTCAGTTTCTCCTTTATTCAGTTCATAGGGTCTTGTTTCTCTCAGACATTTTTCCAATAAATCTATTGTAACCAGACCCTGCCATCCCAGAAGGAAAAAATCTCTTCCTACAACCTCCAGTTCTTCAAAGAAATTTCTTGCCTGATTCGGTGCATATATGGGAACATCTTCATAGCCAAGTTCATCAAGGACCATACGTTGGAGCATATTATATTGGCCGAATCTGCAGGGACCACTGGAACCTCCCATAAAGAAAGCAGCTCCTTTACGATCAAAATCTTTACTCATGACCTGACGGACCATATCACCTGTTGTTACAATAGCAGGATAACATTCTTTCCCGGAGGTATATCGTCTTCCCCATTTTACAGTTTCTTCATTAGATTCAGGCATAACCACTGCATTTACACCGTTTGCTTTAAAAGCCGCAGCAATAGCACAGGCGTGATCTGACATATAAGGAAGATAAACAGTTCTTTGTGTGCCTTTTTCTATAGAAAGAACCTTTACCTGTTTTGTTTTTTCAATTTCTGAAGGTGACACATTCTTAAGACTATCCAGAAAGGCTTCACATCTTGTTATAGCTCCCACGTCAGCACTGTGTTCATCAATTTCAATCTGAAGATATGGTTTGTCATCCATTTTTTCTCTGAAGAAATGAGCTATGAAAGAATCGGGGCCACAACCGAAATTGGTGAGATACATAGCATTCAGACGTTTATCTCTTCTGACTATTTCTACTGTACAGAGTATTTTCTGTCCATAACGCCAGTACATATTGGGCCAGTCTTCAGAAATATCTATTTCATCTATAGATAAAAAGTCAAGAGGAATGGGTATAACACCAAGGTTCATAAGTTTCTGTGGAAGTCCCAGATTTAACCCCGGATCACATCCATTATAAGGACGGCTTACAACCACTACTGCTTTATCATCAGGTTTAAGATCCCTTAAAATCTCTTTCCCTCTCCTCTGAAGAGTCTTATAGAAATTATCCTGAACCTCTGATGCTTTTTTTATGGCGATTTTAAGCTGTTTTCCTTTTATTCCAAGAGTTTTCGCCATTTCTGCTAATTCCTTGTGAATTGTAGAGGTATTATAACCGTCTTTAAAAAATAAAGGCGGGTCAAGAACTTTCACTCCTGCTGCTTCGAAGTTGATAGAAGAGCGAAGTGTATAGGGTATACTCTGTACATAGGGACAACTGAAACTATCAGATAGATTAGAATTATTCTGCTTCATATTTACAAGACTGGGAATGAAAATGTATTCAATATTTTTATCCAGAAGATTTAAGACATGTCCCAGAGCTACCTTCACAGGAAAACATGTTTCTGCTACAGCTCCTTCTACACCGAGATGGATGATCTTTTTGGTAGTTGCCTCTGACAGTACCAGTTCCACACCCAGCTCACTGAAAAATGCTGACCAGAAAGGAAACATCTCATAATACATGGTAAGAATTCTCGGAAAACCTATCTTTATTTTGCTCTCTTTTTTGTTCTTTATATAATAATCCATAAGAAGATTTTCTCTTTCTTTAAAGTAATCTGGAACATCTGTCTTCTTTTTGGATTTATCTATTTCAAATTTCTCACAGCGACTGCCATAAAACAGAACAAGTCCGTCTTCTACCGTAACCTTTCTTATTTCACAGAGATTTGAACATTCTTTACATTCAAAGGAACTTATTTTATACTCCATATTCACAACATCAAAACCTTTAAATCTGCTTTTTGTAATACCGTGTTCCCTGCAGTATTCCTGGGCAAGTATGGCAGCACCTATGGAACCTGTTACATCAAAATTTGGTGGTATATGTATCTTTTTCCCGAGAACACTTTCAAAGGCAGCTTTTACACCCTGGTTATTTGCAACGGCTCCCTGAAAATAGATCTTATTGCCTTTCTTACGATCACCTACGACTCTGTTTAAATAATTCTGTGCTATAGAATAGGAAAGACCTGCCACAATATCAGATTTTTTCACACCAATTTGCTGGTTATGTACTACATCTGATTCCATAAATACAGTACAACGTTCTCCGAGACAGGCGGGACATTCAGCAGAAAGTGCTACTTCGCTGAATTCACCTTTTATATTTACATTCAATCTCTCTGCCTGTTCTTCCAGGAAAGATCCTGTCCCTGCGGCACAGACTTTGTTCATTTCAAAATCCACTATGGCGCCATTACTCAGGCTTATGTATTTAGAATCCTGTCCTCCTATTTCGAAGATAGTATCTACTTCTGGATCATAATGAGCTGTTGCTGTAGCCTGAGCAGTAATTTCATTTCTTACTACATCCCCCCCTATGAGGTCACCTATCATATATCTTCCCGAACCGGTTGTCCCTACACCTGCTACTATAACATTATTCTTTATTTCTGCTCCTATTTCTCTTATGCCCTGTCTTACTGCTTCAATGGGACGGCCTGCAGTTCTGAGATAACTTCTGGCCACTACCCGTCTTTCTTCATCTATGGCAACTACATTTGTACTGATAGAACCTATATCTATGCCAAGATAAACCCTCACATCTTTATCTTCTGCCGTGAGGGTTCTTTCTTTACGAAGTAACCGGGAAACATCAATAGCACTATCTCTGGAAAGTATAGGCATGGATTTTCTTTCTTTACCCATATGACTTTCAAGATATAGATCTAGTTGTGAAAGATCCCATACAGTTTTCTTTATCTCAGGAAGGGCCATACGAATTAATGTAACTCCTATGGCAGGCATAGAGGTAAAATGCTCAGGCACTATTAATTCTCCTTCTGAAAGCCCCAGGACTTCCGTAAAGGCCCTGATCATTCCTTTATTTGCTGCAACACCTCCCTGGAAAACTACAGGTTTTATAAAGTCTTTCCCCTTTCCTATACTGCTTCGAAAATTCCTTGCCATAGCAAAACATAAACCGGAGATTATATCATAAACAGGAGTTGCTTCCTGTTGAAGGTGTATCATATCTGTTTTAGCAAAAACACTGCATCGGCCCGCAATTCTAGGAGCTGTTTTGGATTTTAAAGCTTCTTCGCTGAATTCCTCAATGGTAAAGCCCAGACGTGTTGCCTGTTGATCCAGAAAAGAACCGGTTCCTGCCGCACATATAGTATTCATAGCAAAATCTTTTACCATCATAGTATCAGTATCGTTATCATATTCTACAAGAATAAGTTTTGAATCCTCTCCACCTATTTCTATAATTGTTCTCGTCTGTGGATGATATAGCTCTATTGCTTTAGCCTGGGCCACCACTTCATTTACAAAGGTACCATTAATCTTATCAACTATAAGTTTTCCTCCCGAACCTGTAACCCCTATATCCCATATATTTTCTACAGGGAAATTTTTTTCTACATCTTTAAGTGCTTCCAGAGCAGTTTTTACAGGTTGGCCCATATGTCTTATATACTCTTCTTTTAAGATCTCTTTTTTCTCATTTAACAGAACTATATTTACACTTACAGACCCGATGTCAATACCTAAAAATAATTTTTCACTCATTGTATTTTTCTCACATCTCCTTATTAAGCTTTCAGTAGTCAGCTTTGTTATTGCTGATTATTGAATGTTTACTATAATAATTTCAAAGGATAATAATGTCAAGGTAAAAATCACATAAATCTATATTTTTGTATTTTCGAGAGAATCCTTCCTGAAGATTAAAAATAAAGAATTTTTTAATAATAACCCTTCCTGGCTAACTGCTAAGAGCTGGCTTCTGATAACTATTTAAATATATCACTTTCTTTTATATCTTTAAGAGAAGAAAGTTTTATTATGGCTTCTCTTATAGGGTCATAATCACTGTCTTCTGCTTCTACATATCCTTCAACTCCAAGGCCTTTTAATAATTCTCTTGTCTCTTCAGTCTTATTTACAATAAGAAAAGCTTCTTTCAGCTTCTTTATATATTCAGGTTTTAAATCTGACTTTACGGCAAAACAGCCGAGAGGGATTTCATCTGTTTCCATTATAATATCAATATCTTTTATGTATTTTTCTGCTTCTTTTGATTCAAAGACAAAACTTGACACAACTCCTCCCTCAACATAACCATGATAAACAGAACTGAGAGAAGAAAAATGATCCTGCATAAGTTCAACTTTAGAAAAGTAATCTTCAGGATCATCTATTCCCTTATTAGCCATCATTACACGGGGGAACAGATATCCCGATGTAGAATCTTTATGGACAAAAGAAAATCTTTTATTTTTGAGCTCTTCAATATTTTTTATCCCGCTGTTTTTACGAACTATTATATAACACTTATAAAATATTTTTCCTTTTTCAAGCGGTTTGACAAGAGGAATTATATCCATATCTTTTTTTAGTTTTATATATATGAAACCACTTAAATAACCTATATCTGCTTTATTTTTCTTGAAAGATTCCGTTATTGTAATGTAGGTTTTCGGTTCTACTACTTCAACAGGAATACCTGTGGTTTTCGTAAGATATTCTGCAAGAGTCTGCCACTTTTCTATCATATAATTTTTACTACCACCAGGGATATAAACCATATGTAATGGTTCCATACTGATAGTAGGAACTGTTTCATTCCACTGAGTAGGTGTGGCAGATGGCAGATTTTCTATTTTTTTACATCCTGTTATTATAAATAATACCAATAAAGAAAAAATAATCAATTTTTTCATATTCATACCTCCTTTTTAAAATAACGGCCTTTTAGAAGGCATTCCCGGTCGTCTCGGATATTTATCAGGTGTGGGAGAAATTTTCTGAATAAGAATTAACTTTTTCTCCTCCTTTGTATTTCCAGTAGTTACATTTTTTATATCTAATAGATTTCCTCCCAGAATTTCCATTGCTCTTTGTGATAAATCAATTTCCTCTTTAAATTTTCTGCCTTTTTGAGCAATAAATATACCATTTAACTTCAAAAAAGGAAGGCCATATTCAATTAACACTGTCAAATTTGCCACACCTCTTGCAAGGGCCATATCAAAACTTCCTCTAAAATTCTCTTTTATAGCAAATTCTTCAGCTCGTCCCGGGAGAATATAAGTATCAGATAAAGATAATTTGTCTATTAATCTTTCAAGAAATTTAATTTTTTTCCTTGTAGATTCCAGAAGATATAATTTTATTGAATTTGTAACAATTTTTACGGGAAGTCCAGGAAAACCCGCTCCTGTTCCTATATCTATTATTTTTTTTTCTTTGAATTCTATTCCTGCCTGGAGACATGTAAGAGAGTCTAAAAAATTTTCTCTTACTATATCTTCCTCTGTAGAATGAGAAGTCAGATTTATTTTATCTTTATAAAACATTAATTCTGAAAGATATATACAAAATTTTTCTATCTCTTCCTGTTTCAGATAAAAGCCATACTTTTCAAATTCACTCATATAATTAGTTAGTATCATTTTTTTACTATATCAGTAATGAAATAGCAAGTCAATTAATTTGTTACCTGTTTTTTACTGGTTATTTATTAAGATAAAGGTTAAGTTATAATCGTGAGACGGGAGACGTAAAACGTAAAGTACATGCACGTAATTACTATTACAGTAATTTTCTTCTCACATCTCACCATTATAATTAAGGAGTGAATTTACCTATGTTAACACTTACCAGATTGACTCTTAAAGATTTGCCTCCTGATGAAAGACCCAGAGAAAGGCTTTATAAACACGGGGCCGATGTCCTTAAAATTTCTGAATTACTTGCTATTATTATAAGGCATGGTTCAAAAGAAAAAACAGCTTTAGAGGTTTCAGAAGATCTATTGAACAGGTTTTCAGGGAATCTAAATCGTATAGCCAGAGCTACTGTAAGAGAACTTACCTGTCATGGTATCGGGCAGGCCAAGGCTGCTCAACTTATAGCAGCTTTCGAACTTGGGAAGAGACTCTCTTCCTTTTCCGAAAGTGAAAAACCTTCTATTAATTCTCCCGAGGATGCAGCAAGGCTACTTATGAGTGAAATGAGGTACTACAAGAAAGAAGTATTTAAAGTATTACTTTTGGATACAAAGAATAGATTGATAAAAATAGAAACTATCTCAAGTGGTATACTCGATGCAAGCCTTGTCCATCCCAGGGAGGTTTTTTATTCGGCTATTCAGGAAATGGCATCAAGTTTAATTCTTGTTCATAATCACCCCAGTGGTAATATAAGCCCTTCTGCTCAGGATATAGAAATAACGAAAAATATGCTGCAGGCGGGGAAAATAATGAATATAGAAGTGGTAGATCATATAATTATAGGAGATGGAAGGTTTTTAAGTTTAAAAGAAAAAAAGTTTATTTGAAAAAGTAAGTCTGTTTTATGTTAAAAAAATCAGTTTTATGTTACAATTAAATATTGTATGTTTAATAAATTTTTATGAAGGGATGATATTTTATGAAGAAATTTTTATTTGTTTATTTATTTGTTTTTCTGATATTATTTGCAATCGGCTGTGGAGGTAGTGATACCACAGTAAATCCCATTCCTATTTATACACCTACCAGAACACCAGTAATTACTCCTACTTCTGCAACACCTGTCCCTACAGGTTTACCTGTAAACGTGACAGAATTGATTTTTTCCTCCGGTCAGACAAGTGCATCGGTAAAACGTGATGATATAGTTTCCATTTATAATAAATCTACTAATGAACATGCCTATACAGTAGAAGGTAATATTCCTGCGGCATCTTCTATGGCTTCTACTTATGAATCGGTTTATTGTAGAGGAGGTAAAAAGGCAGAAGAATTTTACGCCTTTGTAAGAGAGGATTCAAAAAAGATTTATCGTCAATATGGACCATCGGTTTATAAAAGAAATGAGCTGACTTCATATGATCAATCAGGTGACCAGCATCAATTCTGGGTGTCAGATGCAGACAGCAATGATGTTCTTATAACAGCTACTCTGAAGGCTGTAGGAGAAAAGTGTTATATTTATGTAGATAACAATTCTTCTTTAACTTCAAACCAGGCAAGACAAGTAGCAAACGAATGGGATGGAAGAACTTATCCAGGAGTTGTAGGAAATTTCGGTGAACCTACAAATGTAGATGGTGACCCTCATATATTTATACTTTTAAGTCCTGTTCTCAATGAAGGAAGTGAAAGTAGGCCCACTGGTTTATATGGATATTTCTGGAGCAGAGATCAATATTCGCCATCTATAATCCCTCACAGTAACTACAGGGATATAATTTATCTGAATTCAGCATATCTTGTGTCAGGTGATTCCAGTCATATTCTGGAGTTTTATGCTACCCTTGCCCATGAGTTTCAGCATATGGTGAATTATAATTATAAAGGAATATATGAATTGACTGCTCTTGATGAAGGATTTTCCATGCTTGCCGAAATGATTGTAGGTTATGGCCTTCCTAATGGAAGTGTATTTGCCTATCAGACAGTAAAGAGTTTTCAGATAAATCCTTCGAATTTTTCTGTTACAGACTGGAATGCCGGAGGATCTTATGGAACGTCCTTTCTCTTTATGTGTTATAATTATGATCGTTTCGGTGTAGAAGCCATAAAAAAAATGGTTTCCGGAAGCAGTAATACAGGTATTGAAAATATTGAAAATGTAACGGGAATGAGTTTTTCTACTATTTATAAGGACTGGGTTATAGCCAATCTCTTAGATGGAACCAGCAGTGATCCTCGTTTTCATTACTCCAGT
>JAKJGF010000084.1 GCA_022704525.1 Bacillota bacterium
TAGCACCGATAAAGGCTACTACCACAAGTGGAATAACGGCTGCAGCAAATATGGGGTAACACCTTCCTACCAGATAAACACCGGCGGCTACCATAGTGGCAGCATGAATTAAGGCACTTACTGAAGTGGGACCTTCCATAGCATCAGGAAGCCATACATGTAGAGGAAATTGGGCTGATTTTCCCATAGCTCCCAGGAATAAAAAGAGAGCTATCATTGTGAGTACCCATGTAGGCACTGATGGTAATATATTGAAAAATCCTTTCTCATCAGGTGTTACAAAATTAAAAGTCATATTATTTCCATATGTAGCAGATGCCCAGAGAATCATCATGAGAGCTATGGTTAAGCCAAGATCACCTGTTTTAGTGGTTATAAAGGCTTTTTTGGCAGCATCAGCAGCAGAAGTTTTTTCAAACCAGAAGCCTATTAAGAGATAGGAGCAAAGTCCAACAAGTTCCCAGCATATGAATAAAAGAAGGAAATTATTTGCTACTATAAGGCCGAGCATAGAAGCAGCAAAGAGTGACATATAATTGAAAAATCTGGAAAATCTTTTATCGTGCCTCATATAATCTCTGGAATAAATAAAAATAAGACATCCTACAAAAGAGACCATAAGTAACATTACTGCTGTAAGTTGATCAACCATAACCCCTATTTCTATAGAGCTATTACCTGCAGTAAGCCATCTTAAATAACCGTTGTATGGTTTAAATTCATGATCTGAAATTACCCTGCCCGTAAGAAAAAGGGAATAAATTGTAGATAATCCCATTGCACCTATCGCTACATAGGCGCCTTTATAAGTCCATTTTATGTTTCTTACCTGAGGAAAAAGGGTAAGTATAAAAGCAAGAAGAGGAAAGAGGGGAACCATCCATACATAGTGATATATCCAGTGATATTCTCCCATAATATTTTACCCCTGAAAGGTGCACCTCCTAAATTTTAATTTACCATTTCAACAAGTTTATATTGTCCAGATCAATTGCTTCAGATTTTCGATAATAGGAAATTATTATTGCGAGCCCTACTGCTGCCTCTGCAGCGGCAAGTCCTATAACAAAAAGGACAAATATAGTTCCTCGCGCAGGTTCTGGCCAGCAACGAGAGAAAGCTATAATATTAAGATTGGCGGCATTAAGCATTATTTCAATACATAATAATATTGCTACAGCATTTTTTCTTGTAAGGACTCCATAAAGTCCTATACAGAATAGGAGAGAACTCAGTATTACATAATATATTACAGGCATGGGCTCTCCTCCTTTTTAACTAGTATTATTGCCCCTATCATAGTTACTGTAAGTATTACTGATATTAACTCAAAGGAAAGAACATAATCACTCAGGAGAAGTTTTCCTATTATTGTAATTCCTTCATTCTGAGTAACAGCATATTTCATAACTATATCAATTTCCATCTGGTTGAAACCTGATGCTTTTAGAGTATCAGTCATTAAATCTATTGAAAATTCTTTATTTCTTAGTGATTTTATAATTTTTAATTTATCTTCTGTAATTTTATTTTTTAAATCTTTTATAGTGTTCTCATTAATTTTAACCCATGTTTGAGGCCCTTCACTAAAGTAATCCATCTTTTTTGAAGATAGATGGACAGAGAGAGAAACAAAGGAAATAAAGACTACAGCCATTACAACAATCGACAAAATCCTCTGTTTGTTGAATCTTTCTTCTGATTTATCTGTTATCTTTGCTGTGAGCATAATTACAAAGAGTATAAAGGTTGTAACTCCTCCAACATAGGCAAGAACCTGTATTACACCGATTAGTTCAGCTTTCAGATGGATATACATAGCAGCCATAGCGAATAGAAAGAGCATTAAAATCAAAGCGGCATGGAATAAATTCTTTTTTAATACTATACAGATAGCCGATCCTATAAGGACTATAGTTAATAAAAAAAACGTAATTGCCTGTATCATTATAAATACCTCTCAAATATTATTAATTAAATCAAATACCCTGTCATATACATTTACAGATGCCAGAAGACCACTTAAAACCAGTATAATAAGTGAAAGAGGTAGAAGAACTTTCCAGCAGAAGTTCATTAGTTGATCAATCCTAAGACGTGGGAAAGTCCATCGGAACCATATAATTACAAATAAAAGGAAAAGAACTTTTCCCAGAAATATAAAGAAAGGAGGTATAATGTTTTCCAGTCCAAAGAGAGTCCATCCTCCCAGGAATATTGTTGTAGCCACTGCTGATACAGTAACCATATTTGTATATTCTGCAAGAAAAAATAAGGCAAATTTCATACCGCTGTATTCAGTAAAATACCCTGCTACAAGTTCTGATTCCGCTTCCGGTAAATCAAAAGGAGCACGGTTAGTTTCTGCTACAGCAGAGATAAAATAAATTAAAAAAGCAATGGTCTGGACAGGAAAAAAAAGAATAAGCCAGAAGTTTTGCTGTGCTGCTACAAAATCACCCATTTTAAATGATCCCACTGCAAGGACTGCACTTAAAATTGCAATAATCATAGGTATTTCATAACTTACAATCTGAGCAGCAGAACGAAAAGCAGACATTACGGCAAATTTATTTCCTGAAGACCATCCTGCCATAATTATGGCTGTTACTACAAGACTTGTTATTGCCAGTATATAGATTACTCCTAAATTTAGATCCGATGCAATAAGACCATTTCCGAAAGGAACACAGACATATGCCATAAATGCAGGTATAAAAACCACTATGGGGGCCAGTCTGAATACCCATAGATCACATGCCTTCGGTGTTATATCTTCTTTTAATAATAATTTTATTGTATCTGCTATGGGCTGGGCCCATCCATGCCATAGGCCCACTCTCATAGGTCCATGTCTGCTCTGTATATGACCTGCTTCTTTACGTTCAAGCCATGTCTGAAACATAACCATAATAACCAGGAATGCAGCTATGAAGACAATAGCAAATCCTCCTGCCAGAAAAACTTTTAACCATCCCGGGAGGAAATGTAAAATTCTTCCCAGATCTTCCCAGAGAGTATTTTGATTATAGATATAACCAATAAGTTTTAATAACATAATTCTTCTCCTAAAAAGTTATCTGTCTACATCTCCTAATATAAAATCTATACTTCCTATAATGGCAGGAAGATCTGCCATATAGCATTCTTTCATAACCTCTTCTGCAATACTCAAATTACAGAAACTGGCTGCTCTTACTTTAAATCTATAAGGTTTTGATGTGCCGTTACTTACAAGATAAATTCCCATTTCTCCTCTAGGGGTTTCCACTCTGAAATAAATTTCTCCTTTAGGAGTTATTTTTTTGGGAACCTTTGCCTGAAATTCACCTGGTTTTAACTTTTCCAGAGCCTGTTCTACTATTCTTGTACTCTGTATGATCTCATTATAACGGACCATGTATCTATCAAATACATCACCGGTTTCACCGGTAGGTATTTCAAAATCATAATTTTCATAGCTACAGTAGGGTTCCCCTTTCCTTATATCCCATTTTACACCTGAACCCCTTAACATAGGGCCACTGAGGGCATAATTTATGGCAGTCTCCCTGGGAATAATTCCTATGTTTTTTGTACGCTGCTGGAATATAATATTTTCTGTAAGAAGTCCGTCGTAATCCTTCAATTTTTCTTTGATTATCTTCAGATAATTCTTTGTTCTTTCAGAAAAATCATCAGGAAGATCTCTTGCTACACCGCCTATTCTCATATAATTATATGTCATCCTCTGACCTGATATATACTCGAAAAGATTCAGTCCTTCTTCTCTTTCCCGAAAACCATAAAGCATAGGAGTAAATGCACCGAGTTCAAGTCCGAAATTTCCCCACCACATTACATGACTTACAATGCGATTTAATTCAAATACTATAATCCTTATGGTCTGTGCTCTTTCTGGAACATCAATTTCCATAAGTTTTTCTATAGCAAGTACATAGGGAAGTTCATTACACATGGCAGCAAGATAATCCATTCTGTCCAGATAGGGTATTATCTGAATATATTCTCTGTTTTCAAGTATTTTTTCTGTGGAACGATGGAGATATCCCACATGGGGAATTGCTCTTACAACTACTTCTCCATTCATTGTAAGAACCAGTCTTAAAACTCCGTGAGTTGCAGGGTGCTGAGGCCCCATATTCATAAGAAATTCTTCTGTTTTTAGTATCTCACTCATAGTAATCTCCTCTAAGTTTTTTTAGCTGGTTTCATCATTTCTTTTTTATCAGGCGAAGGAATAACTTCCGGATGGCTGAAATCTTTTTTTAGAGGATGGCCTGTAAAATCTTCTGGAAGTAAAATACGTCTGAGATCTGTATGTCCTTCAAATTTAACACCCAGTAAATCGAAGATTTCCCTTTCATGCCATTCTGCAGCTTTCCAGAGGGAAACAACTGAATTTATTACAGAGTTTTCTCTGGGGAGTTCTGTTTTTACACAGAGTCTGTGCCTCTGTTCTATAGAAAAGAGATGATATACCAGTTCTATTTTTTCAGGTGGATAATCCACACCTGAGAGGCACATAAGATAATTAAAACTCAAAGAGGCATTTTCTTTGAGTTCTTGCATTATATTTATTATATTTTTAGAGTCTACTAAAATTATTGGGTCAAAGCTCTCCTGATTTAATTTAATATCTTCAGAAAATACTTCTTTTAATTTATTTACCAGTTCTTCCCGGTTCAATTCTTCACCTTCTTAACATACTATACTTTTGCACTTTTTAAACAAATCCTTATCCTACCTTGCAGGACCTCTGTAAAAGTATACATAAATATTACCTAAAATCCTGTCATTCTTTTTATTTTTCTGTGATCCTTTGTCCACTCAAGGGCTCCTTTTTTCCAGGCATAAATTAACCCTATAATAAGAATAAGAAGGAAAACTAACATTTCCGTAAAAATAAAAAGCCCTGCCATTTCAGGAAAAATAAAATCTCCTATACCATGGCGGGCAATATGTTTGAAAGCCTGAGCCCAGGGGATGAGATAAACAGCTTCTATATCAAAAAGTAAAAATACCAGTACATACGTATAAAATCTGAAATTATATTGAATCCAGGTTTTACCGACTGTTTTCGGACCGCATTCATAGGTGTCAAGTTTTAATTCATTGGGTCTGTGAGGCCTTATTAATGTAGCCAGACCCATACCTACCAGTCCCATAGCGGCTCCTGCCAGCATAAAAAGAAAAACAATATTGTAATTATTTTCCATATTTTCCGAATCCTCTCTGAAATCCTGTATCTAAATAATTACTACAAAATTTAAAAAAGTCCTCCTTTTAGGAGATAAAAAAATCGTGAGACGTGAAACGTGAGACGTGAGACGTAATTATTAATCACGCGTCACATGTCATGCATCACGCATCACGCATCACCACTGGTTATCTTTACTTCTTTCATAAGATCTCCCTTTTTTATTTTATTTACCACATCCATACCTGAAATTACATGGCCAAAGACCGTATGTTTTCCGTTTAAATGTGGCTGGGGAGAATGAGTTATGAAAAACTGACTTCCTCCTGTGTCGGGGCCTGCATTTGCCATAGAGAGAGTTCCTGTAAGATGTTTTCTTTTGTTTATTTCACATTTTATTGTATAGCCCGGCCCCCCTGTTCCTGTTCCGTGAGGACAACCTCCCTGTATCATAAAATTATCCAGAACCCTGTGAAATTTGAGACCATTATAAAAATTTTTTTTGATTAAAGTCATGAAATTCTCCACAGTGGAAGGGGCATCATTTTTGTAAAGTTCAAGAACTATATCTCCTTTATTAGTTATTATGGTTACCTGTGGTAAATTTCCTTCAGGTGCATCCTCTTTTTTCTTTTTAAAGAAACCTAACATAATTTTGCCTCCTTACTCTTAATTGTCTAAAATTTCTCTGAATTTTAAAAATTCCCTCTGTAATAATATATTAAAACTTTTTAAAAGGATAACAGTCTTTCAGGTAGAATATTATAAAAGCACAAATAAAACAGGTAAATAATCTGTCATTTAATTAACAGGAAGTTAATTTAGAAGATGCTCTTAAGAAAGTTGCACTGAAAGAAAGGTGGTAGCAGTAAATCAAGATTATGATAAGTGCTGATTATGTGCCTACATTTTTGATAGCTTTTGCTATCAGCTGCGCTCTCACTCCTCTTGTTAAAAAGCTTGCTTTTTATTTTAAAATCGTTGCTCTTCCCGATGCGAGAAAGATGCACAAAACTCCTATGCCCCAGGGAGGAGGACTTGCTGTTTATTCTGCTTTTATTTTAACTCTTTTAATAGTTTTTTATTTTGGTATTATGGAAAGAAATCTTTTGATGACAAGGGAATGGACTCAGTTATTCGGTCTTTTCCTGGGAGGAACCTTTATACTTTTACTCGGACTTGTTGATGATAAATATGCTTTACCTGCTAAAATTAAATTATTTGGCCAGATAGTTGCGGCAATTATTCTTATTATTTTTGGAATTAAAATTAATTTTTTAAATAATCCCTTTAATGGTATGTTTTATCTCAGCGTCTGGCCCAGTATAATTTTAACCATGTTCTGGGTTGTAGGACTGACGAATGCTTTAAATCTTATAGATGGTCTTGACGGACTTCTGGCAGGTATAACAGGTATTGCCTGTTTTGTTTTATTTATAATTTCTATACAGAAGGGTCAATTTTTAGTGGCCACCCTGCTTATAGCCTTAATGGGTAGTTGTTGTGGTTTTCTGAGATATAATTTTAATCCTGCCAAGATTTTTATGGGTGATACGGGATCTTTGTTTTTAGGTTATATGCTGGCTGCTCTTTCTATAGTAGGTGCCCTTAAAAGTACAGCTACTCTGGCTTTTGCTATCCCAATTCTGGTATTTGCTCTACCTATTTTCGATACCCTTGCAGCTATAGTGAGACGACTTTTGAAGGGAAAACCTATTTTCCAGCCTGATAAGGAGCATTTCCATCATCAACTTCTCAAGCTGGGATTAAATCACAGAGAGGTTGTTATATTTATGTATCTTCTAAGTGGATTTATGGGGTTAGCAGCACTGGCTTTGAATTATGTAGCCCGTTAGTTGTAGATATGGCAAAGATAAAGATAGTCAGTATATTTGGTACAAGACCTGAAGCTATTAAAATGGCTCCAGTAGTTTCTGTATTGAAGAGTTTTCCTGAAAAAATTTTCTCACTTGTGCTGGTAACTGCTCAACATAGAGAAATGCTGGATCAATTCCTCAATTTCTTTTCAATTAAGCCTGATTATGATTTGAATATAATGCAGGAAAAACAGACCCTTTCTCAGATAACATGCAGGGCTCTTGTGGGTGTGGAGAAGGTACTGAAACAGGAAAAACCTGATCTTATTCTTGTCCAGGGTGATACTACGACGGTTTTTGCAGCAAGTCTTGCAGCCTTTTATCAGAAGGTAAAAGTGGGTCATATAGAAGCAGGTCTTCGTACAGATGATAAGTATAATCCTTTTCCTGAGGAGATAAACAGGAGAATAGCAGGAGTTTTAGCTGATTTACATTTTGCTCCTACGGTTCAGGCTAAAAATAATCTCCTTTGTTCCGGTATTGCTGAAGCTAACATATTTGTTACCGGTAATACCGTAATAGATGCACTCTTTTCTATTTTGACGATAACAGAAAAAGAAGAACTTCTTCCTTCTTATATATATAATTCTAAAAACAGGTTAATTCTGGTAGAAGCCCACAGAAGAGAAAACTGGAAAGATATGACAAATATATGTGAGGCTCTTACAGGTATTATACAGGATTTCCCTGATACGGAAATAGTATTTCCTGTTCACAGAAATCCTGTTATAAGAGAAACTGTTTATCCTCTGCTTGAGGGACATGAGAGAATCCATCTTATTGAACCGGTAGATTATCCGACTTTAATTAATTTGCAGAAAAGGAGTTATATAATCCTGACTGATTCCGGAGGTATTCAGGAAGAAGCCCCATCTCTTGGAAAACCTGTACTGGTTTTACGAAGGACTACTGAAAGGCCGGAAGGTATAGAAAAGGGTACAGCAAAACTGGTTGGTACAGAGAGAGAGAATATTTATAATTCAGCATCTTTACTTTTAAAGGACAGGGAAGAATACAGAAAAATGAGTATGGCCTCAAATCCTTATGGAGATGGCCGTGCAGCTTTGAGAATAGTGGAAGCAATTCTCTATCGTTTTGGTTTTTCTTCTTCTCCGCCGGAAGAATTTAATTTGAATAATGAAAAATCAGAAGAAAAATGAAAAGTCTTTTCCTTATATCGGACTGGGAGCACAATTGGGTTCAACCCTTCTGGTATCTCTTTTATTCGGGATACTCATAGGTGTATATTTAGATAAATATTTTAATACAACTCCTGTTTTTACTATAATTTTTAGTTTTTTCGGTATTTTTTCAGGCCTTCGGTCTGTAATTAAGATGTGTTCACCTTCAGAAGAAAAAGAAAGAATGGGAAAAAATTGATAAAGAGAATTTTTGTAAAGGCTATAGTTTTTTTAATATTTTTTTTAGTAATTTCAGTTATTTTGCAGGATAACCGTTTATTATGGGGAATCACTGCAGGTATTTTCTTGAGTGTTGTAAATTTTTATTTAATTTATATACTTTCCTTTAGTATTCTGGAAAATAAATGGAAAAAATGGCGTTTAATTTATATATTCATTTATCCGTTTAAATTGATCTTTATAGGTGCTTCTATGGCTGTTTTTTTACTTTTTGTAAAGGTTCAATGGATAGGTTTACTTTTAAGTATAAATTTTATTCTTCTTTTAATTATATGGGAGGTTCTGTGGGATAAAAAAACATTTTTTGGGAGGCAATAAATTTGCATGGTATTCCTGATATTATTTTAAAGGTAGGAAGTACTCAGATAGATGTCACAATTGAGATTATGACTCTTTTTGTAATGAGTTTTCTTATTATAATTGCTCTTTTTATCAGGATTGAGAAGTTTCCGGGAAAGATTCAAAATGTACTGGAGATAATAATAAGTTTTTTAAATAATCTTGCTGTTGATATGATAGGCTCCAGTGGAAAGCAATATGTACCTCTGGTGAGTACACTTTTTTTCTTTATATTGTTATCTAACTGGATGGGTCTTATCCCTGGGAATTTATTTACTATAGTTACATGGATTTTTGGTATAGGGTCTGGAGAGTTTAGTTTTACCTGTCTGGGTATTCCCTGTGAATTTCAATATGCAGGTCTTGCAATTCAGCCACCTACGGCAAATATAAATACACCACTTGCTCTGGCTATAGCCGTGGTGATTTATTATAATTATTGTGGTATAAAAGCTATAGGTTTGAAAAAATACCTTCTTCATTACCTTGGCCCCGTGCCAGAGCTAATAAAAGATTTTTCTTTCCCTCTTTCATTATTACTCATACCTCTTGGATTACTCTTTTTACTCCTCAATACTATAGAACATTTTTCCAGGACTTTTTCTCTTACTGTAAGATTGTTCTGTAATATTATGGGAGAACATTCGGTTCTTGCTGCTTTAATTGTAGTGATACTTGAAATGGGCAAGATGGTAGGTAGTTTGTCAGTTATAGTTTTACCGATATTTGATATTATACCTCTGGTAGTTATGGGAATTGGAATAGTAACCGGTGCTGTCCAGGCATTTATATTTTCATTATTGACCCTTTCTTATATTGCTTCTGTAGCAGGTGAACATCACTAATAGGGGGTGAATGTTGATAAGTTATAATATTAAAAATAAAAATTTAGGAGGTGACTTCTGGTTTAGATACCAGGTATTATGGAAAAAGAATTATCAATGGTAATAATTGTATCAGTGATTTCAGGGGGACTTACTATTGCATTAAGTGCTATGGTTGCAGCGCTCGGTCAGGCAAAAGCTATTGCTGCAGCTCTTGAGGGAGTAGCCCGTAACCCGGAGGCTCAATCAAAAATACAGACCGTTATGCTTATATGACTTGCTTTTATAGAGTCCCTTGCACTTTATGCACTTTTTATTTCTATTATGCTTGTTTTATTAAATCCTTTTATAAAATATTTCACCGGTGCGTCTCATTGATGTTAATTTTAAGGAGTTGATTTTATGGAGATTGCTCCTGATTTAACACTGGTTGTACAGGTAACCAATTTTCTTATACTTTTTGGGATTTTGAAATGGAAATTATTTGGTCCTATAATGAAGATTCTTGAAGAAAGAGAAGAAAAAATCAGGTCTGATATTACAAAGGCAGAGCAGGCCAGACAGGAAGCTCTGGATCTTAAAAAGGATTATGAAGATCAACTTAAAGATGCAGCCAGAGAAGTCAGAATTATAGTCCAGGATGCGACCCTTCAGGGTGAGAAGATTAAATCTGAGTTGATGGAAAAGGGAAGAGCTGAAGCATTGAGGATAAAAGAGGAAGGTCAAGCACAGGTTAAACTGGAAAAAGAGCGTGCTATTTCTTCACTGAGAGCAGAGGTGGCAGGTCTTTCTGTTAACCTTGCTTCCAGATTACTTAAGAAGAATATAGATGAAAATTCCAACAGGGCTCTAATTCAGGAATTTATTGGAGATCTTAAGTCATGACAGATCAACTGATTGCAAGACGATATGCCAGTGCACTATATTTAGTTTGTCTTGAAAAGGGGATTCTTAATCAGGTAGAGAAGGAATTAATTTATTTCAGTACTACTGTAAAACTTAATAAGGATTTATATCGTCTTCTTACATCTCCACGTATATCTTTCGAGAAGAAAAAGGAACTTCTGAAGATTATATTTACCGATAGTTTATCACAGGTGACCTTTAATTTGATATTTCTCCTTATTGATAAAAAAAGAGAGACTATATTACCTGAGATTTCTGATATTTTTTCCCATATTATCTTAGAAAATAGTAATATTGTAGTTGCCCGGATTACAACGGCTTTCCCACTTTCTTCTGTGGAGCAGGAAGAAATAAAGACTTCTATATCAGTCCTTACGGGAAAGACAGTTAAAATGGAAATAGACCTGGATCCTTCTATAATTGGCGGTTTGATTGTCAGAGTGGAAGATAAGGTTTATGATGGAAGCCTTACGGGGCATTTAAAGCGTTTGGAACAGGATATGGCCGGTATATCATAGCCGGGATTATCCGGGATTTTGGAAAGAAGGTGTTCATTGATGACTATAAGACCTGAGGAAATTACGTCAATTTTGAAGATGCAAATAGAGAATTATCAGGCTGAACTGCAGGAGGTTGATGTAGGGACTGTTATTCAGGTGGGTGATAATATTGCCCGTATCCATGGTTTGCAGTCGATTCAGTCCGGTGAAATGCTTGAGTTCCCCGGTGGTATTTATGGTATTGCTCTTAATCTTGAAGAAGATAATGTGGGTTGTGTTATATTGAGTGATACAAAAGAGATACAGGAAGGAGATATTGTAAAAAGGACCGGTCGGATTATACAGGTTCCTGTAGGTAATGAAATGAGGGGAAGAGTAGTAAATCCTCTTGGACAGCCCCTTGACGGTAAAGGCCCCATAGCTGCAAAGAAATTTAGAACCATAGAATATGTAGCACCGAAGGTTATAGAACGTCAACCGGTTAAAGAGCCTCTTCAGACCGGTATTAAGGTAATAGATGCTCTTGTACCTATAGGGAGAGGACAGCGTGAGCTTATAATCGGTGATCGCCAGACAGGTAAGACTGCTATTGCTATTGATACAATTATAAATCAGAAGCAGGAAAATGTTATATGTATATATGTGGCAATAGGTCAGAAAACATCAACAGTTGCCCAGGTGATAGATGTTCTGAAAAAGCATGATGCTATGGATTATACAATTCTGGTGGTGGCAAATGCAAAGGATCCCGCTTCTTTACTATATATTGCACCTTTTTCTGGATGTGCTATTGGAGAAGAGTTCAGGGACCAGGGTGAAGATGTACTTATAATATATGATGATCTCACAAAGCATGCTCAGGCTTATCGTGAAATATCTCTTTTGCTCCGACGTCCTCCTGGAAGAGAAGCTTATCCGGGAGATGTGTTTTTCCTTCATTCCAGACTTTTAGAAAGAAGTGCAAAGCTCAGTGATGAACTTGGAGGAGGATCTCTTACGGCTCTGCCAATTAATGAGACCCAGGTTGGTGATGTGTCTGCATATATTCCTACCAATTTGATTTCTATAACCGATGGTCAGATAATACTTTCTACAGATTTATTCTATCAGGGTATCAGACCTGCCATGGATGCAGGACTTTCTGTTTCCAGAGTGGGAGGTTCTGCCCAGATAAAGGCTATGAAGAAAGTTGCAGGCCCTCTCAGATTGGACCTTGCTCAATACAGAGAATTAGCTGCTTTTTCTAAATTCAGTTCTGATCTTGATAAGGCAACCCAGGCCCAGTTAGCCAGAGGGGAACGTATTATGGAAGCCCTTAAACAGAAGCAGTTTCAACCTGTGGCCGTGGAAAAACAGGTAGCTGTTATATATGCAGCGGCTCATGGTTTTATGGATGATATTCATCTTTCCGATATAAATAGATTTGAATCAGAGTATCTGAGTTTTCTCTCCAGTAAATACATTGAACTTCTGAGTAATATAAAGGAAACAGGTGATCTATCAGATGAAACCACAGAAAAACTTGAGAAAGCAATAGAAGAATTTAAAAAGATTTTTGTAGAATCTGAGTAGTTTCATGGGAGTGTTAAAACATGCCTAAAGCTCGTGAAATAAAGAAAAGGATAAGAGGGATAGAGAATATTCAGGAAATAACCAGAGCTATGAAGCTTGTTGCTGCCGCCAGGATAAAAAAAGCGGAAGAAGCTGTTCTTTCCTGCATGCCCTATACAGAAAAAGTTAAAGAGATAATGAAAGTTATTCTCGAAAAATTCGGTGATGGCCTGTCCCATGAATTAATGACCGAAAGAGATGTAAAACGTGTTGCTATCGTTCCTGTGAGTGGTGATAAAGGATTATGCGGTTCTTTTAACAGTAATATCTTAAGACTTTCCAACCATATTATAGAGATTATGAATGATAAAGAGATTTTATTGATACCAGTAGGAAATAAGGCCTATAGATATTATATAGATAAAAATTTTAATATTCCCTTCTATTATTTTCCTTTAAATGATATTGATTATTCTCTCTGCAGAGATATGACTCAAAGATTTATAAAGATGTTTTTAGATAGAGAAGTTGATGAAATATATTTTATATATGGAAAGTTTATTTCTACTATGTCCCAGAAAATCAGATCATTTAGGTTTCTGCCTTTCAATCAGGAAGAAAATACAGAAGAAAATAAAGATAATCGGGAATTTATTATTGAACCATCTCAGGGAGAATTCCTGGATTACCTTATTCCAAAATATTTAGAGGTTTTAATTTATCAGATAATTCTGGATTCTGTGGCTTCAGAATTAGGAGCCAGACTTATGGCTATGACCAATGCCACTGACAATGCAGAGGATCTGATAGGTGATCTTAAATTGCGTTTTTATAGAGCACGTCAGGAAGCTATTACTACACAGATAATTGAAGTCACCAGTGGTGCAGAGTCGATTAAACATTAAGTTTTAGGAGGTGTAATTTAGCTGTTAGCGTTCTGCAGTCAGCAGTCAGCAGTCAATCAGAAAGTAAATATGTTCGAATGTTATTTATGTTGTCTTGATAAGCTAGATACTTATGATTTTAAAGCTGAGAGCTGAAAGCTGAGAGCTGAAAGCTGAAAGCTATAATATGAATTCAGGAAGAATAGTGCAAATTATCGGACCTGTGGTAGATGTGGAATTTCCCGATGGCCAGCTTCCAAAAATATATGATGCCTTACAAGTGATATATCCTGCTGATTTTATTGGAACCAGAGGAGCTATGGACTATCTGGTCGTAGAAGTTCAAAGTGACCTTGGAAATAATCAGGTTCGGTGTCTTGCTATGGGCTCTACCGATGGGTTAAGAAGAGGTATGGAGGTAAGAGATACAGAGAGTCCTATAACAATTCCCGTTGGGAAAGCTACCCTGGGGAGAATGTTTAATGTCTCAGGAGAACCTATTGATGGTAAAGGTGCCATTGATACTTCAGTACTGAGATATCCCATACACCGTCCTGCTCCGACTCTTGAAGAACAGGATGCCACCGTTAAGATGTTCGAAACAGGCATTAAAGTTATAGATCTCATTGCTCCCTATTCCAGAGGCGGTAAAACAGGTCTTTTTGGAGGTGCCGGTGTAGGTAAAACAGTACTTATTCAGGAGTTAATCAGTAATGTGGCAACGAAACATGGAGGTTATTCAGTATTTGCCGGTGTTGGAGAAAGAACAAGAGAAGGAAATGATCTCTGGCTTGAGATGAATCAATCAGGGGTTATAAATAAGACTGCTCTTGTTTTCGGTCAGATGGATGAACCTCCCGGTGTAAGATTTCGTATAGGACTTGCCGGTGTTACTATTGCCGAATATTTTAGAGATGAAGAAGGCCAGGATGTCCTTTTATTTATAGATAATATTTTTCGTTTTGTTCTTGCCGGTTCGGAAGTATCAGCTCTTCTGGGCAGGATGCCTTCAGCAGTCGGATATCAACCCACTCTCACGACAGAAGTTGGCGCTCTGGAAGAAAGAATTACTACTACAAAAAAAGGGTCTATAACATCTGTTCAGGCTATTTACGTACCTGCTGATGATATAACTGATCCTGCAGTGGCAACAACCTTTGCACATCTTGATGCCACAACTGTTCTGGACCGTGCTATAGTGGAACAGGGAATTTATCCTGCTGTAGACCCGCTAGCGTCTACATCTCGTCTCTTAGAACCACGTTTTCTGGGTGATGAACACTATAATGTGGCCCGTCAGGTGCAGGAGATCTTACAGCGTTATAAAGATTTACAAGATCTTATAGCTATCCTTGGAATGGAAGAGCTTTCAGATGACGATAAAATCGCCGTAAACCGTGCCCGCAGGATTCAGAGATTTTCCTCTCAACCTTTTGCTGTGGCAGAACAATTTACAGGAATAAAAGGAAAATATGTTACAAAAGATGATACAGTAAAAGGATTTAGAGAAATTGTTAAAGGCAACCTGGATCATCTTCCCGAACAGGCTTTTTATATGGTTGGTAATATAGATGAAGCTATAGAGAAAGCTTCTAAAATAGCGGGAATTTCAAGTGGCCAGGGTGATACAGGTACACTTAAATAATCGGGATACCCCGCAGGAGGTTAGATGTATGGAGAAAAAATTGACTCTGGAGATAATAACTCCCAGAGAAATTAAATACAGTGGAGAAATAAAATTACTGGTAACTCCGGGCCCCCTGAGCAGTCTTGGAATTTTACCCGATCATATTTCTTTACTCACAAGTATTGAATCAGGTGAAATTATGTTAAGGCTTCCTGATAATAGAGAGATTTTTTTTGCTATTAGTGAAGGAATCCTGGAGGTAGATTTAAATCATTTGAGTCTTCTTGTGGAATATGCTAGAGAAGCCGATGAAATAGATTTTGAGAGAGAAAAGGAATTACTGGCACAGGCTCTGTCTGATTTGTCTGAGTGTAATAATCAGGAGAGTAGAGATAAATTGAAGAAAGATATAAAATATATTAATACTAAATTGAATGTGGTTAATAAGCAATCAGCTATCAGCAGTCAGCTATCAACATAGGGTTTTCAAAGCTGAAAGCTAATAGCTGATAGTTAAAAGGTTGAGTGATTATGGATAAATTATTTATAACAGGTGGGAAAAAATTAAAAGGAAAGCTATCGTCATCTGGTGCGAAGAATGCAGTTCTTCCTATTATGGCTGCATGTATCCTTGTTAAAGGAGATGTCTTATTAAGAAGGGTTCCTGATATTACAGATGTATGGGTTATGATGGAGCTTTTAAGAGCCCTGGGGGCTAAAGTAGAATACAATAAGAAGGATGAAACGCTTTTTATAAATACAGATGGTATTTCCTCTACCCGTGCTCCTTATCATCTGGTTAGAAAAATACATGCTTCTTTTGATGTTACAGGTCCTCTCCTTGCAAAATTTCTTTGTGCAGAGGTTCCTCTCCCGGGAGGTTGTGTTCTCGGAACAAGAGCAGTAAATTTTCATTTAGATGGTTTTCGTTTACTTGGTGCTGATGTTTGTTTAGAACATGGCTATGTTAAAGCTAAAGCTGCAAAACTTCAGGGAACCAGAGTTTATATAGGTCGTGCCAGTGTGGGAGCTACTAAAAATATAATGATGGCAGCCTGTCTGGCTGAAGGTATTACCATACTGGAAAATGCTGCCAGAGAACCGGAAGTTATGGATCTGATGAATTTTTTGAATGCCACAGGTGCAAAGATTTCCGGATCTGGTGGAACTATGAGGAGTATCAGAACTCAGAGGAGTTGAATATAATATAATTTCTGACCGTATAGAAGGCGGTACATACCTTCTTGCCGGTGCTATTACCCGGGGAGATGTTACTATTGATGGCATTTCGTCGGAATTTCTTGAGGTTTTTTTGAGTAAACTTGAGAGTGCTAATGTTGAGGTTTTAAGAGGGAAAAATTACATCAGGGTAAAAGGCAAAAAGAGAATATATCCTGTTGATATAATTACTTCTCCTTATCCGGGTTTCCCCACTGATTTACATGCACCTATGGCAGCATTCCTCACAATTTCAGATGGTACGAGTTTTATTGAAGAAACTATATTTGATGCCAGATTTAACTATGTAGATGAATTAAGAAGGCTGGGAGCCAGGATAAGACTGGTGGATAAAACTGCAGTTATTACCGGTGTCAGTAGATTGACTGATGCTCCAGTGGAGGCAGCAGATTTGAGAGCCGGTGGTTCTCTGGTTTTAGCCAGTCTTGCTGCTGAAGGTACAACAGAAATTACAGGTGTTGAATATATAGATCGGGGTTATAAATCTATAGAAAAAAAACTGTCTGCTCTTGGTGCACAGATAACAAGATGCAGTGAATAGGCCTGGAATAATTTGGCATTTTTTTTGCATATTATTAAATTAATCTTTTACTTAGTACCGCAACAGGTAAAAAAGTATCCAAAAAACATATACACCTGTTCCTGTCCGGGCTCTGGAGCAAAAGATATGCCGTTATAACTTAAATAAATATAAAACTGTATATTCTGTAATAACAGATTTTATTGTAACAGGATCATAGATTTTGCGTAAGAGCCCGGACAGAAACAGATTTGTGAGATGGATACTGACTTGCCTGTTGTGGTACTTAGTGTTACTATAATCATCAGGGAGGAATATGAAGTTTCATGTCGAAAATCTTTAAAGAAAGAGAAAATAAATAATTTCTTACTATTTAATCAGAGAAAGGGAAAGGAGGATGATTCTTTGTGAAAAAAAGTTATGTTTTTTATCTAATTTTATTGGCAGGGTTTTTTTTAAATGTTTTACCTGTTATGGGACAGGAAAGTGTAAATATAGATATATCTCTTGAGAAAGAGGCTGCTTCAATTTTTGAAAATATATCTGAATGTATAATAGCACAGAGGAACAGTAAGATTAAAGCAAATGAAGATGATAATATTAAATTAGATGAGGAAATTAAAACAGAAGAACAAAAAGAGAAACTTGATACTGGCATAGTTTTAGAGAGAGCGATTGAAAAACCTGAAATGCCATTGCCAGAGATAACTACTTCCCCGACACCTGTTCCTACCCCCACTGATACAGCTATACAACACGATACTAATTTTACCAGCCAGAAGGTAGTGGAAGTAGAGATTCAGGGTAATCAGTATATTCCTTCAGAGAAGATTCTGTCAAGCATAAATATAAAATCAGGAGATAATATGTCTACTGATCTGGCGAAAGAGAATTTACAGAATATTTTTGATATGGGATATTTCACTGATGTAAAATTTGACCCGGAATTTACTGAAGATGGGATAAAAATAGTTTACAGAGTACTGGAAAATCCCAGAGTAAAAAGTATAGAATTTAAAGGAAATGAAATGATTTCATCTCAGGAGCTTTTGAATTTAATACAAACAAAGACAGGTGAAATCTTCAATTCTAATACTTTTGAAAAAGATTTGAAAGCAATAAATGAATATTATACACAGGATCTTGGAATGACAGGCATCCCTACGCATATAACAGATCTTTCCACACCTGAACCCGGTGTATTTGTACTTACAATTGTTGAAGGGCTAAAAATTACTGGCGTTGATTTCACCGGTAATACCGTTGTCTCTTCTGATGAACTCAGAAAAGCTCTTTCAACAAAGCCCGGAGAATATCTTAATGTACTTGAAATTAACAGGGATCTTGCCACTATAGCTAAAACATATGAGAGTAAATATCTTTATCTGGATGAACCTCTTACAGCAGAGACGTCTCCCGGAGGGATTGTTACTTTTATTCTTACTGAAGGTAGAGTGGAAAAATTCGTTGTTTCAGGGAATGACAAAACAAAAGATCATGTTATATTACGAGAACTCAGACTTAAAGAAGGGGATCTTCTAAATACAAAAATTCTTTCTGATGATATACAAAAAATTTATAATCTTCAGTTCTTTGAAGAAGTAAATCTGGCACGTAAGCCTACAGGTAAACCCGGTTATTTAATTATAGAAGTCCAGGTTAAAGAAGCAAAAACTGGACTTGCTACTGCCGGTGTCGGTTTCAGCGGCGGCTCCAGAAATGAGGGAATAACAGGTAGTTTAACTCTTTCTGAAAGAAACCTTTTTGGTACAGGAAGAAGTGTTCAGTTATTATTACAGAGAGGGGGACTCGTAAGTAATTACAGTATAAGTTATATGGAACCTTATCTGACAGCTGAGGGAACTTCACTGGGTTTTAGTTTGTTTCACAGTGGTTTCGAAGAACAGAGACAGCCTATCTATAATGTTCCCGGTCAGACCTATGCTCTTTTCACTGATAGAAGAACAGGTGGTAGTGTGACAGTAGGCCATCCTCTTACAGAGACTTTCAGGCTTTATGGTTCCTTTAAAATCAGTAAGGTTGATTCTTTTTCGACTCCTAACAAAGATAATCCTGTTCTTGCAAGAAATACTGGTAGCGGTGATGTTCGAAGCCTTCTGGTTTCAGGAATTTTCGATACCAGGGATGATTATGCCGATCCTCATACAGGATTATTCACCAGCTTTTCTGCAGAAAAGGCAGGCTGGCTGGGTGGTGATTTTGATTTTTCGAAATATACTGTGGATGCCAGGAAATTTTTTCCTGTAGGAAGTCATACTATAGCATTAAGATTCCTGGGAGGAACCAGTACAGGGGATTTACCTCTTGCTGATCAGTTTTACCTGGGTGGTAACGATACTCTGAGAGCTTATGAACAGGGTGAATTTCTCGGAGACAGGGTATTTTTATTCCAGGCGGAATACCGTTTCCCTATATTAAAGAGTAAAGTTTTACAGGGAGCAGTTTTCTTTGATGCAGGAAATGCCTCAGCAGGTGATGCCGTTAAGGGTTTATTTGATAATATAAAAACTGATGAGGGTATTGGTGTTAGAATTGCTGTTCCTGCCCTGGGTATAGGTGTTATAAGAGTTGATTATGCAATTAAAAATAGTGATGGCGGCGGTGG
>JAKJGF010000085.1 GCA_022704525.1 Bacillota bacterium
CCTCCATTATTATCTCTTAATACTGCTCTCATTACTCTATAATCGATTAATTTCTTGTAATCATTTATTTTTTGATTATAATCCTGATGTAACAGAATTATATACATATTTTCAAAATGACGATATTCATATACTTTATCCAATATATAAGGTTTTATTCTATTATCTCTTATCCTTATCTTTATTGTTTTCATCTCTTAATTCCTTTATCAATCTTTTCGCTTTATTTCAACTTTTTTCCTCCAGGCTACAGTTAAAATTTTCACTATCTGAATTAATCTTCTATTATTTCCTGAACCTTTGTTTTAATAATATACCCTATTACTTATACCATATAAATTATGCAGATTTTAAAATTTTATATAATTTTACATAAAATTTCCTTCACTGTTGGAAGCCTCTTTCGGTTTTAACTGGCATCAAACTGATCTTCTCTGAGTCCTATCTGGTCATACATTTTTGTTGCTTCCTGAGCCCATAGTGTATATGTTCTATCGAATAAAGCCATTTCTTCATCTGTATAGATACTTTCCCCGGGAAAATCTGTCACTGATTTCTGGGCAGTGCATTCAATACATAAAACACCGGCCGAAGTGGGCATAGAATGTTCGGAACACATATCTCTGTTACATCTTACACATTTAGCAGTAGCTTTTCCCGGGCACTGACGAGTAAGGACCTTTCCCGGGACAAACTGACATCTTCCCTGTTCTTGCATAGAATCACCTGTTATTTGCTAATTATAGTGTATTTCATAACTTTTATGAAACTCTGATTCGTAAAAGGTGCAACGAAGCCTCTGTAAATCAGGCAAAGAGAAGAAGAATGGTAATCGTTTCACGTTTCACGATGAATAAATTATGGATTGTTATGAAACGAACTATATAGTGAAATCATTCGATGATAAGATGAAATTTCCTTCGTCTTATAGGAGAAGAATAGGATAAATTGAAAATTTTAAAAAGCGATCTTTCTTTTAGAAGTAATGTTTTAGACGATAACACTTTTATGACCTGAGTTTTTTTATATGACAGAATTAATTTTAAAGGAAGAACTTTATTTTCCCCTGAAGAAATAAAGGAATTTTAGTGAAATCTATTGAATAAATTTTAAAAATAACTTTTTTACTTCAGGTGGTGTTAAAAGAGAGTTTTTATGGCTAAGAAAAAAAAACAATCAAAGAAAAAAAAAGAAAGCAACTTTAAAATTATAATATACATAGGGATAATAATTGTAGGATTAATCTTTATTTCTCTTATTTCCATTAAACTTATAGCTTCAGGTATAAAACCGGCTAATTTTTAATAAAGGAGTTGATTTGTTGCCCATAGATTATGATGCCTTTTCATTGAAAAGAAAAGGAGGTTTAAAGAGAGAACAGGAAAGAGCCATTCTTGTAGGTGTCAGATTGTCTGATGTTTCAGTTGAAGAAGTTGAGGAATCTATTGAAGAATTAAACTTTCTTGCCCATACGGCAGGTGCAATAGTTGTAGATAGAATTATACAGTTCAGAAAAACTTTAAATCCTGCCTGTTATATAGGAGAAGGCAAAGTTAAACAATTGAATGAAATAGCCAGTGCATTGAATGTGAATCTTCTTATATTTGATGATGATCTACGGCCCAGACAGGTAAGAAATTTAGAAGCCCATACAGGCATAAGGGTTATAGATAGAACCGAGTTGATACTCGATATATTTGCTTTAAGGGCCAGAACAAGAGAGTCAAAAATACAGGTGGAACTTGCCCAGTTAGAATATACTTTACCAAGACTCAAGAGAATGTGGACTCATTTTTCTAAAATAGAGGGCGGAATTGGTATGAGGGGGCCCGGGGAAACACAGCTTGAAGAAGATAAAAGATTGATTAAAACGAGAATATCCAATCTTAAGAGCGCTTTAAAAAAAATAGAAGCCAGCAGAGATATAAGAAGAAAAAACAGAGAAAATTTATTTAATGTATCCCTTATAGGTTACACTAACGCAGGTAAATCCACCATTTTGAATAACCTTACTGGTGCTGATGTTCTGTGTGAAAATAAATTGTTTGCCACTCTTGATACTATTATAAGGAGACTTTATTTAAAAGAAGGATTAACGATTCTTCTGAGTGATACAGTGGGTTTTATAAAGAAATTGCCTTCTCATCTTGTGGCATCTTTTAAATCCACCCTGGAGGAATTGAAAATGTCAGATCTTCTTTTACATGTTATAGATACGGGCCATTCCAATTTTGAATCCCATATATTATCTGTTCAGGGAACACTAAAACAGATAGGTGTGGAGACAAAACCTGTTTTGTATGTATTTAATAAAATAGATACTCTGGATTCAAGAGGAATTATAGAAAACCTGAAGGCCAGATTCCAGGACAGTGTTTTTATATCGGCTCTCCACAGGGAAGGCCTTAATGAACTTAAAGATAAAATACTGGACTGTTATTCCCGGAGGATAAATTAAATGAAGGGAAAAACCATACTGGTTATAGAAGATGATTTTAACCTTATAAAATTGATTACTTATATATTAAAGAAAGAAAAATATGACATAATTACAGCAAGAAATGGTGAAGAAGGAATAGAAAAAGTTAGAGCAAATAACCCCTCCCTTATAATAGTAGATCTTATGATGCCTGTTATGGATGGTTATAAATTTTTGATGAAACTTAAAGAACTTTCTCTTTCTCATATACCGGTAATTGTTACTACAGCAAAAAGTGATGAAGCTGAACTCCATAAAGTTCTTTCTATGGGTATAAAAGCATATATAAAAAAACCTTTTGATAGAAAGTTCTTTCTGGAAATAATTAAAAAAATTAGCCCTTTATAATGACAGAGAAGAATTTTATATATGGAGATTAATTCAGAAACAAAATTAGATTACTTATTTTTACTGTTATCACATCTTGGTAAGACAGTATATTTACAGAAAGAAAAAGAAAAGCTTCAGGATGACTTTCTTTCTTCTATTACCCATGAAGTGAGAACTCCTCTGGCACTTATCAGAGGGTTTGCTCAGGTCTTACTGGAAGATGATGATCTGTATGAGAAAAACAAGAAGGATTTTATCCGGACTATATATAAAGAAAGTGTGAAACTTTCAAATATGCTCGATAAATTGAGTTTTCTCTCGAAGCTGGACAGGGGAAAGCTCCTTTTAAATAAGAGTCTCGTTGAACCAGAGAGGTTTATAAAAGAAATTATTGAGAATTTTTATTCCTCTGCCGACGAAAGAGGGGTCTCTTTAACTGTTTCCTCTAAAGGAGAGATTCCATCTATTTCTCTGGATACTGAAAAAATGCGTATGGTTTTTCAGGAATTCTTTAGAGATGCTTTAAAAGTAACAGGGAGAAATGGTAAAATAGAAATAATTCTGACTTCTACTGATAAAAATTTGAAAATAGAACTTAAAGATAATGGCAAAGGGATACCGGCAGAAGAATTACCTTTTATATTCGATAAATTTTATAAAGTTTCTTCCCTGGATAATGAAGAAGGAACCGGTCTTGGTCTTGTCCTTGCCAAAAGGATAATAGAAGAACACGAAGGTTCTTTAACAGTAAAAAGTCAGGAAATGAAAGGAACTTCTTTTTTTATTTTCTTGCCTCTTTACTGGTGAACTTTCAGCTTTTTTCAGTTATCACTATAAGTTGACTGCTGATAGTTAATTTAAATAATGTTTTTTTACTTCATATGGATTTTTAGATTTCTCCATATCTTTAATGATAGTTTTTTTTCTTTCCATAAAAAGTCTTGTAGTTTCTCTTATATCCAATAAAGGGAATACAAAAAGGAAAAATACAAGTGCTGAACATATTCCCCAGTAAGTAAGAAATCCCTGGGGATGACTAAATTTAAGAAAATTAACTCCTGTAAATATCATTACCATTACAGTTATTAAGATCATACAGGTAAGCAAACGAAGTCTTACTTTTTTTAAGGATGTAAGATTTTCCCCGGTAGCATTTCTGAATTTCCAATAATAAAGGAGTTCAGAACCGGCCACATATAGAGCCATAAGGATAAAAGAAAAACAAAATATTCCACTTAAAGTTAAATTTTTCCAATTCATAAAATAATAAATGGTAAACAGTGAGAGATCTCACCATTTAATGTTTAAAAATCTTTTTGTTCTCAATGTTTTTTTCAACTTCTATTTTTCTATTTTTCTCGTCTATTTTTTTCTCTGTTTCTGAAACTGATACATCGCTCTTTTTCTCTTCTTTTTTTATTTCTGCTTCCTGTGAAATCTTCGAAGTTTTTGGAATATCAATTTTTTTCTCTTCCTTTTTTATTTCTGCTTCCTGTGAAATCTTCGAAGTTTTTGGAATATCAATTTTTTTCTCTTCTTTTTTTATTTCTGCTTCCTGTGAAATCTTCGAAGTTTTTGGAATATCAATTTTTTTCTCTTCTTTTTTTATTTCTGCTTCCTGTGAAATCTTCGAAGTTATTGGAATATCAATTTTTTTCTCTTCCTTTTTTATTTCTCCTTCCTGTGAAATCTTCGAAGTTTTTGGAATATCAATTTTTTTCTCTTCTTTTTTTATTTCTCCTTCCTGTGGGATTTCTGCAGTTACTGGTATGTCAGCTTTTTCCTTCTCTGTCTCATGAGCCGGAACCGGTTCTGTTTTTTTCTCTTTTTCTTCTACTATAATTTCTACTATTACTTCTTCTTTTACGTCTTCATTCATAGGTTCCAGTATAATATTCTCTACTGGTATATCCTGTTCTTCTCTTTTTTCATCTTCTTCCTCCTCATCTTCCTCCCAGAATTCTTTTTTCGTTTCTCCTGATACATTCCACATACTATCCTGCTCCGTATTTGTCTTATACCATAATACTGCTTCCTTGCCTACCTGTTTACAGGCAGACATATTTATGGAGGCATTAACAAAAGAACCTGCCAGAGGGATCATTTTCAGTATTATTCTTTTGGCAAGCCATCCTCCTATTATTGTGAGAAGTTTTTCTACAAGTATGGCAAGAGCTTTTTTAGATGCGTTTATAACAGTGACTTTTGATATACCCACTGTAGCTGCTTCAACACCGAAACAGGATGAAAGTACCCAGAAAGATTCTTTTGTAGTTGCTTCTGTCGAAGGGTCTCTGTTATAAACAGTTGCGATTTCCAGAGTCAGCTCAGACAGGAAATATACCATACTGGTTATATCTACTGCTGTTCCACCTATTAAGGTCATAAAAGTTCCAAGTCCGGGAAGAGAAGATGGAAGCGCTGAAAGTGCTCCTGTTGTGCCGCACATACGGGCTTTTTGCCTTATAAGTTCTCTGCAGATATCTTCTTTTTCCCATTCAGGATGCCTGTCTTTGATATTGTTTACTTTTTTGCGAACATTTTCTGATTTTATATAATCAAAGGGATTAAATAAAGTTTTGTTGAATTTTAACATAAATTACAACTCCTAACTTAATAAACTATTTATAGTGTGTTTCATAACTTATTTAAGTAATTTGTGATGCCTAATGGTTAATGGATTCTTATCCTTTGTATAATATTACGTTTCATTTTTATAGATTGTTATGAAACTAACTATAATTAACTATGAATAATAAGAAAATTTTACCACGTTTATATGAAAAAAGAAAGAGGTATTTCTTTACAGTGCAGTAAAGCCTTTTATCTTTAAGTTAAGCAGTAACTGCGATATGCAAATAAAGGATTTTCAATCTTTTTGTAGAATTTATTTTCATTCAAATGGAAATGGAAAAGCAGGTTAATAAGATTATGAGGATTATATCTATTGCCAATCAGAAAGGTGGTTGTGCTAAAACAACTACAGCTATAAATCTCTCTGCATGTCTTGCTATAAAAGATAAGAAAGTATTGCTTATCGATCTGGATCCCCAGGCACATGCCTCTGTAGGACTTAATATAGAAACCCCTAATCTTGAATATACCATTTATGATGTCCTTACAAGAGATGTACCACTTGAAAAGACGATAATAAATATTTCGGAAAACTTTGACCTTGTTCCTTCTGATATAGTTTTAAGTGCAGCGGAGTTGGAGCTTGCAGGAGTAATAGGCAGAGAAAATGAACTTTCTACTCGTATAAAAAAACTTAACATGTCTTATGATTATATTATAATAGATTGCCCTCCAAGCCTGGGACTTTTAACTTTTAATGCCCTGAAAGCCAGTAAAGAAGTGATGATAACTATAGAAACCAGTTATTTTGCCCTTCATGGTGTTGGTAAACTTCTTCAAACCCTCCGCCTTCTTGAAGAAAAACTCAATCATCATATTTCTTACTGTGCCCTTGCCACAATGCATGATAAAAGAACCAATCTTGCAAGAGAAGTTCTTGAAGAGATAAGAAGTTATTTTAAGGACAAAACATTTAAGACTGTTATAAATATGAATGTTAAATTGAAAGAAGCTACAAGCCATGGATTACCTATAATTAAATATGCACCTCAGTCTCAGGGTGCCCAGGATTATATGGCGCTAGCTCAAGAGGTAATAAGTCATGAGTGAGAAAAAAAAATTGGGTCGTGGTCTTGCAGATGTTATGGATGTATTTTTTCCTGTTGAAGAGGAAAAGAAAGAGAAGAAAATCAGACCAACTTCAGAAGTGAAGGGAAAAAAGGATAAAATAGTCTTATCTTTAAGGGATAATATGAAAATGGTTAAGGAAAATACCTATTCAGTCGAATATTCTGTGAGCGATAGCCTGTCTTTAAATCTGACTCCTTATGAAGAAGTGATTTATAATAAGTTTTATCGTCTGAGTTTTGGAGAGGGGAGAAATTACTGTCAGATTGGTTACGGCTCTCTTGTAGAATGCAGCAGTTTGAATTGTACGAGAACAGCAAAACTCGCTATTGAAAGTCTTATAGAAAAGAAATATATGGCAAGAATTAATATAGGTGAGAAAGAAAGAAAATCTAAAGGAACCCTTTATCGTATTTTTCTGGCTTCTGAAATAATTTCAGGTAAAACTGTGGAAGGTATAGAATTGTCTTTGATAGACGGAAAAAGTGTAGAAGCTATAAAAGAAACTATACAAGAAAGTTCTATAGATTAAGTTTGTATATAATATAAATCTATACAAGGAGGTTTCATATAATGTCAAATTTACTGAGTAAAATAAAATGGTTGGGCCATGCTGGTTTTAAAATTATCTCTGAGAAGATAATCTATATTGATCCTTATGAGATCAAAGATATAGAGAAAGCCGATTTAATACTTATAACTCACGAACATTATGATCACTGTTCTCCTGATGATATAAAGAAAATAAAAAAAGACTCCACAGTAATTGTGACTATTAAGAGTGCTGCAGATAAACTTTCTGGAAATATAAAAATTGTAACCCCCGGTTCTGAGATTGAAGTGGAAGGTATTAAAATAAAAGCAGTTCCTTCTTATAATATAAATAAACAGTTTCATCCGAAATCTACCGGTAAGGTTGGATTTATAGTAAATATTGAAGGGGAAAGTGTCTATCATGCAGGTGATACCGATTTTATCCCTGAAATGAATGATATCCATGCTGATATAGCTCTTCTGCCTGTAAGTGGAACTTATGTTATGAATCCGGAAGAAGCCGTCCATGCTGCAGAAGTGATAAAACCGAAATATGTAATTCCCATGCATTATGGAAGTATTGTTGGCAGTAACGCAGATGGAGAGACCTTTAAAAAGCTTTATTCAGGAGAAACAGTAATTCTGTAAGTCGAAAGAATATTTGAATCCGGCGATTATAAAACCCGAAGAAACAGAGGGATTTTAAAAAAAATTGGCAGAGAAGTAGAAATTATCTCTATTCTGTTAGCTAATTTATAAAAAATCTTATGTGTCTTCCCATAATAATTAATGAAAAAATTACAGGTATAGTTAATGTAATAAATAAGAAAAATAATATAGCTTATAATGAAGATGATCTGGAATTACTTACCGCTCTGGTATCACAGACAGCTATAGTCATAGATAAAGCTCATCTTCATAAACTTGCCCACATTTTGCCAAAAACTACGGAAGAAATCAGTTCTGGTCTGTCCGAGAAATGTGAGAGGGGAAAATCATAGAAATCCAATAAATGTTTCACTCTTTTTTCTTACATAAAACCACAGTCCAGGGAAAACTCTGCTTTTGTTCAATTATATAACAGAATTTTTGCAAAAAGACAACAAAAGATTTAAATGACCAGTGATTGATATGTTCCGGATCATTACCCCAGTATTTCAGATTTTTTCCTCTCAAAAAATTAACTATCTGAAAAACAGGTTCATCAGGTACACTGAATAATAACCAGAGGCGACTTACACGGCATAATTCCAACATAACTTTCTGTGGGTTTTTTAGATGTTCCAGAACTTCCAGAGATAAAACAAGTTCAAAGGTATTATCCAGAAAAGGAAGAGTCTGGAGATTACACTGTAGAAAAAAACATTCCGGATTTAACTGTTTTGCAATATGGAGAGCCTCCATACTTATATCGATTCCAGTTATAGAGGAGTTATTTTTATTTATAATTTCATTTATTGCAAGGCCCTCTCCGCAGCCTGCATCCAGTATTTTACTTACCCCTGCTTTTATAATCAGATCCCTTATGGAATTATGAAATCTTTTTATAAGAAATCTCTGCAAGGGATTTTTGCTTGTGTGTTTCCTGTAATTTGCACTGCTGTAATTGGATAGAGACTCCAGAACCGATTTATTTTTCATAACATAATACCTTTTTTATGAGATAACCAAGACCGAAAGCCAGTAAATCACCTGTAACAGAAACGAGTCTGTGTAACAATACAGCCATTAATGTGGTGGAACTGCCACAGGTTGAAGCAAGGAGCAATATAAGTATGGTTTCTCTGATACCGATCCCTCCAGGAGCACCGGGATTTACAAACCCTCCCATCCAGGATAAAATATAACTGGTAATAATTTTAATTATCTGACTGTTTTCAACATGTATGCCCATAACAAAAGAGTAAATTAAAAAAAGAATCAAACCTGAAATAAAAAAAGCTATTGAATTAATTATAAAAATTTTTATAGATAAAATCAGGAAGTCCCATGTTAAAATTTTTTTCAATTCCCTTATATAATCTCTTTTTTTAATTAATAAATACAATACTCCTCCCAGAATAAACATAAAAATGATTATAATAAAAGAAAAAATAAATTTCCCTTTTATTTTTTTGTAAATAAGCAATATTACATCTATAAAATCTTTATGTGTCAGTACTAAAGAAACCAGACAGGTAGTAAGAAACAAAAAAAATATTTCCAGAACATTAGACATAAGAATAATAGACTGTTTCCATCCATATCTGTTTCCAAGTAGATTTCTCACTGCCAGATAAACAACCTTCCCCGGAATATATTTGGCCAGATTAGCTTTTGTATAAACCTCAATAACATTTGTATAAGAGAGTTTCTCTTGAGAAAGAAATTCTAAGATCAACTTCCAGGAAAAGGAAAAACAAAAGATAGTCAGGGAATAGAGAAATATAAAAAGAAGCAGATAAACTATTGCCCATAAAGGATCTGGCAGTTTTAAATCCTTCAGATTCAAAGTAAAAAAAAATCTGAGTAAAAAGAAAAAAGAAAGAACTGTAATTATATAAGCCAATATTTGTAACTTTTTCATAAATAAGCTATTCTATAGAAGATATTAATAACCTCTAAAGATAAAAAGACCTTATAAGCAGTGATTCTGGATTTTCTCAAGAGGTTATAGGTCATTATATTAGAATATTATAATAGATTTAATACACAGATATTTTCATTATTGTTAAATTATTAATTTCAGTAAAAATAAACTTTTTATGTTTAAAGCAATCAGTAATCAGATATCAGCTCCTAAGCTGGTTGCTGAGGGCTGAAAGCTAATAATAATTTATCTGTAAATGGGATTTCTCGGGAAAATTACTACAAGGAGAAAGATAATGAAAGTTTTAATCGTAAGCCCTCCATCCAAACTGGCAAAAAATGTAGTTAGAGATTTTCTTTACGGATGCTGGTGCAAGGGGAAAAGAATAGGTGGGACAAAAATGCCTCCCACTTCTCTTTTATATGTAGCTACAACAATTAAATCTGCAGGTTATGAGGTTTATCTTTATGATGCTTCTGCAGAACCGAAACTTGATGATAAAATAAAAGAAGAAGTAAAAACCTCACAGGTTGTAGTTATGATGGTATCTACCTCTACTTTTCATGAAGATACTGCATATCTGGAAGAGTTAAAAAAGATAAATAAGAATATTAAGACAGTAATATTCGGGTCCCATCCGACTTTTATGCCATCTTTTTCTCTCCAGAAAAAAAGTGTGGATTTTATCATAAGAAAAGAACCGGAGGAAATACTCATAAAACTTCTGAAGGCTATAGATGAAGACAGAGAAAACTGGAAAGATATACCCGGCACAGGCTATCGTATAAATGATGAGATTGTATTAAATGAACCTCATAAATATATAGAAAATCTGGATAATCTCCCTATACCGGACAGAAGTTTTCTGCCTGATATAGATTATTTCAATCCTATAGTTAAAAGAATGCCCTATACTACTGTCGTTACTTCCAGAGGATGTCCTGGTAAATGTATCTTCTGTACTGTTCCCGAATTTTACGGTTATAAGGTCAGAGCCAGGTCCTCAGGAAGTGTCATTGAAGAACTGGAAATGCTTTCTAAAATGGGTTATAAAGAAATATTTTTCAGAGATGAAACATTTACTTTTTATAAAAAGAGAAATGAAGAAATCTGCCATGAAATGATCAAGAGAAAAATAGATCTCACATGGATATGTAATGCAAGAGTAGGAACAGTAGATAAAGCTACTATGAGCTTGATGAAAAAAGCAGGATGTCATATGATCAAATTTGGCGTAGAATCAGGTGTTCAAGAAATACTGGACAATATAAAAAAAGGAATAAAGGTGGAAGATACAAGAAAAGTTTTCAAAGAAGCCAGGGAAATCGGCCTGGATACACATGCTCATATAATGCTCGGTTGCTATGGGGAAACCCTTGAGACAATAAAAGAAACCATAAAATTTGCAAAAGAAATAAGACCTTCTACAGTTAGTTTTGCCGTCTTCACACCCTATCCGGGAACAGAATTATTTGAATCTCTTCTCAGTAAACATCCGGACATAACAGATGGTTCTGAATGTGATTTTAAAAAAATTCATACTTCTGGTTTTTTTAATGAAAGCTTTACTTCTCTAAAGAAGGAAGAACTTGACGGAGCAATTAAAAAAGCTTACCGTTCTTTTTATTTTCGTCCTGGTTATATTCTGGATTTTTTTCTCAGAATAAATAGCCTGGATGAACTTAAAAGGGTCATCATAGCAGGAAGTAATATTTTTGATTTTTCCCTGAGAGGTGAATAGATTTATTCTGATGAAGAATTTTTTATTTTTCAGTTTAAATAAAACCTCCTTCCTTATAGTTTCTTTCCTGATAATCTTAAATGTTATTGTTTTTTCAGGTAATCTGAACAGTGATTTTGTCTGGGATGACTTTACTTTTATCAGAGGAAATAGTGTAATCGAAAAACTTTCTCTGGAAAATCTAATAAAGATATTTAATCCTGCCAGTGAAAAAATAGCAATATATAAACCAGTAACTATACTCTCTTTTGCAATAGATTATGCTGTCGGCAGAGGAGATCCTTTTCCTTTTCACCTGAATAATCTTATATTACATATCATGAATACTATTATTATATATGTGATTTCAGGGAGATTGATGGGAAATAGATGGGCAGGTTTTATAAGTGCAGTTATTTTTGCAATTCATCCTGCAAGAACCCCTTCTGTTGTATGGATTTCAGAGAGAAAAGATGTATTATCAGGCTTTTTCTTTTTATTAACCTATCTGCTTTACATGAAATACATTGAAAATAAAAATAAATTTATATATATTATTTCTATATTCGCTTTTATTTTAGCAATATTATCCAAACCTTCAACCATAACTCTTCCAGTTATTTTATTCCTTCAGGATTATTTTTTCAGGAAAGACTTTTCTCTGAAAAAAAACTGGGCCTCCTATATCCCTTTTTTTTTAATATCAATGATATTTGCTTATCTCCAACTTTTTGTGATGGAAGGTGTTATGCCTGAGAAGGGTGAGAAATATCTTAGCCTTAATGCCCTGGAAATTATAGTTACTATCTTATTGATGTATGGAAAATATATAATTATGTTTATTATTCCCTGGAATTTAAAAATAATATACATAGATGCTCATTATATAAAAATTCTACCCTTAACAGATGTAATTATATTTCCATTAGTTATTTTACTTATAATTGCTGTGACAATCTTTTTGTGGAAAAAACAAAAGTTTATAGCCTTTGGAGTCTTATGGTTCATAATTGTTCTGCTGCCGGCTTTATACTGTTATTACTATCCAGTATCAATGGCAACAAGATATCTCTATTTACCTTCCATAGGACTTTCTTTTATTATAGCTTACCTGTTATATAAACTTTATGAATTAAAGATATATGGGAAATATATATCTACAGGTGTACTAATTATTATAATAATAGTCTTTTCCACTATAACGATAAGGGATAATACTGCATGGAAAAATACAGTTACTCTCTGGGAAAAAGCAACAAAAGAAAATCCTGATTGCCCTGGAGCGGAAAAAAACCTGGCTTCTGCATATATAGATGAAAAAGAGTATGATAAAGCAATAAAACAACTTCTTATGATAATATCAAAACCCTATAAAGATTATACTACTTATATGTTATTAGCACAGGCATATGAAGATAAAGGGGACTTTAAATCTGCTCTGAACACTTATGAAGAAGCTATAAAATGCTATCCTGAAAACCTGGATGCTTATATAAGAGCAGGTACTATATATTATAGTTTTAAAGAATATACTCTTTCATATAAAGCCTACAGTAGAGCACTGGAGATAGATCCAGGCCGAAAGGATATAGAAGAATTTCTCTCATATCTTGAAACATTAAAGAAATAAAGGTTATTTTTCTTTCTTTCTATCACATATTTCCGCAATAATATTTTTGACTTTTCCTGTTCTGTCAGATTTCTTATTAATGAGTTCTGCAAGCAAACCTAAAGATATGAATTGTATTGAAGAAATTACACCGAGTATACCAAAAAAGAAAATAGGTCTGTTCCCAACAGGCCTGTAACCTTCAAGCCACAATATAATAACATATAGTAATAAAAAGGAACCTATTGAACCCAATATTATTCCCAGGCCTCCAAATAAATGACTCGGTCTTTCGAGATACTTTGTTATTGTAATAACAGTGAGTAGATCCAGAAAACCTCTTGTATAACGTTCCCATCCATACTTGGATTTTCCGAATGTTCTGGGATGATGAAGTACTGGAACTTCACTTATCTTAAACCCCAGTTCTTTTGCCAGTACTGGTATATATCTGTGTAATTCACCGTAGAGTTCGAGTGCTTTTACAACCTCTTTTTTATATAATTTAAAGCCACAATTGAAATCGTGTAATTTCAAGCCGAAAGCCAGTGATGTAACAAGATTAAAAAGTTTTGACGGCATAGTTTTCGTAATAGGATCATATCTCTTTTTCTTCCATCCCGAGACTATATCATATCCTTCATCCAGTTTTTTTATAAAAATGGGAATCTCCGCAGGATCATCCTGTAAGTCACTATCCATGGTAAAAATAAGGTCACCACTGGCTCTCTGAAAACCTGTACCCAGAGCAAGAGATTTCCCCAGGTTTTTTCTGAATCTTATAGCAACAATATGGGCCGGTTCTTCCTCTGAAAGTTTTTTTATTTCTCTCCATGAATCATCCTGAGAACCGTCATCAATAAAGATAACTTCATATACTTCATAATGTTCTTCTGTCATTACAGTTACTATTTTTTCAAATAATAGTTTTATTGTTTTCTCTTCATTATAAACTGGTATAATAAAAGAAAGGCTTCTTTTCTGGATTTTTTTATTCTCCATATAATCTAAACCTGTTTTCTGTGAGTATCTTTTTTATCGTCTAGTAACCTTTTATTGGCTTCTTCCACACGGAAACAGAGAATTCTACATAAATTAACTGCTAATTCAGGATATTTCTTCAACATATAAAGAAAATCTTCTCTGGAGATTACATATAGTTCTGCCATATCAGAATAAATACTGGCAGAAAGAGACCTTGGAGAACCTGAAATAACACCCATCTCTCCAAAGATATCTGCTTTAAACAATATGGCATATTCAATCCTATTTTCACTATCCAATTCTCTATAGAGAAGAACTTCGCCTGTTTTAACTATAAAAACTACATCTGCCTCATCGCCATAATTAAATAAGATATCACTTTTTTTATATCTTCTATATTTGAATCTCTCAGAAATTCTATCAATTTCTTTAGCAGAAAGAACACTGAAAAGAGGAATATAAGGGATAATCTCGGCTTTCTTTAATATTTTTCGAACCATTTCTTTTCGAAAAGGTGCTTCTTTATAAAAGGATGAAAGATTGAGAGTGGAAAAAATATCATCTTCTATATCCTTTACAGGTGACTTCATTACTGTTTTTTTCATAATAAAAAACCTCCGTGGCTTAATATGATTTCTTCAACATCAGAAAATAGAATCTATTAAGGTTAATTATAATAAACATATTGACAAAAAACAATAAAAAATATATATTAAAATTCTATAAACAATTTTATGAAAAAAAAATTGACATTGAAGATATTTAATGTAAACTGCTTTTTTCTCATTATAGCCATAGTGTTTATTCTATCAGGTATAATCATTATTTCACTGCATCCAATTTTATTTGATTTTTTATGTTCCTTTATAAAAACACACCTTTCTTCAGATAACTCTATAACAGATCACATCAAATGGAAACTCTGGAATTTACTTTATACATTAGCCATATTGTTTATTGTAACAGGAATTATATCTCTCATAATGAGAAATGATCTTATGAGAGATAAAATCAGAACTTTCATTGCAGATGATTATCATCTGAGAACAGATAGAAAATTTAATTTATTCCTTGTCTCATCAATAACAGGCATATTTCTTACGGTAATTTATCAACCTCTTGGAAGTATATTTTTCGGCGGTGATAAATTTAGAAACAGTTTTTTAAAGTATCTCTACGGAGAAGATTATTTATTTGAATCTATGACAGTAATATTATTAATAATAAGCTCTATTATGGTATTTAAAATTTCCCTATCTTTAATAATGTATAAAAAACAAACAAATGAGTTTAAATTCCTTTTCCTGATTTATTTCTTTTTATCTTTTGCCTTTTTCTTTCTGGCTATGGAAGAAATAAGCTGGGGACAGAGAATATTTGGATGGGAAACTCCATTTTACTTGAAAAACTTAAATAGTCAGAACGAAACAAATCTACATAATATATTGAAAGATCTTAAAGTGTTATATATATCTGTGTCAATTTCTCTATTAAGCGTAATTCTGTTATCTTTTTGGATACAATATAAGCAGTTATCAGAGTATTTTTATAATTTAATACTCCCTCACCCGTGTATGATAACACTAACACTTCTCATTGTATTTTCAAGTTTTTCAGGGCAAAGTGAACTTTTTGAAGAACTGATAGCTATCTTCTTACTTTTCTACAGTTATAGATGTATGAAAAAAATAAACATATTATTACAGAGAGAAAAATCTTCTTGACATAAATTGAGAAAGAATATATTTTATAGAGGCTAAATTATTATTGGCTTTCAGCTTTTTTCCTTAAGCTCATTGCTTCAAAAATAAAAGGTTTATTTTTACTGAAGCTAATAATTTAACAATAATCAAAATTCCTATGCATTTAAATTAGAAATGTTTAAAAATATCAGTAATACATATCCAATAAAAGAAGAATGGACCAGAATTATAAGACCACCTTCGGGATGGTTCAATATTGATATAAAAAGAATATGGCACTACAGAGATTTGATAAAGCTCTTTGTATATCGAGATTTTGTTATATATTACAAACAGACTATTTTAGGGCCTCTCTGGTGGATAATTCAACCTCTTTTTACTGCAGGATTATTTACATTGATTTTTGGTAAAATAGCAAAAATATCGACAGACGGGATACCTCATATACTTTTCTATATGTCCGGTGTAATAGTATGGAATTACTTTGCCGGTTCTCTTCTGGAAATATCTAAAACCTTTGTTAAGAGTGCCAGTATATTCGGAAAAGTTTATTTCCCCCGTATGGTTATTCCCATTTCTATTGTAATAAGCGAACTTTTAAAATTTCTAATTCAATTTTTTATTTTTATCCTGATTTACTTCATATTCATTTTTAAAGGGGTTCCTGTTACTATAAGCTGGTCAATTATTTTTTTGCCATTATTTATATTACAAACGGCATTACTGGCCCTGGGTTTTGGAATGATTGCCACTTCTTTTACTACAAGATATAGAGATTTAATGCTTGCTATAAATTTTTTAGTTCAATTATGGATGTATGCCACACCTGTAGTTTACCCTCTATCGCTTTTACCGGAAAAATGGAGGTTTTTCTCTATATTTAATCCTATGACATCTATAATTGAATCCTTCAGGTTGAGTCTTCTGGGGGCCGGTACAGTAACGGTCCCATTTACAACACTTAATATTTTCATTACCCTTCTGATTTTAATAACAGGAATGATACTGTTCTCCAGAGTGGAGAAGACTTTTATAGATACGGTGTAATCAGAAAATCATGAATGAAACTGTAATCAAAGTCGAAAATCTATATAAAGAATATCGTCTGGGAATCATAGGCCACGGTACTCTCTGCCGGGATTTACAGAGCTGGTGGGCAAAACTTCGCGGCAGGGAAGATCCGAACGCCTTAATTACCTCTCAAGGAGAGATAAAAAAGAAAAACCTGAAAGATCATATACTGGCACTCGATAATGTCTCTTTTCAGATTAATAAAAATGATCTCCTTGGTATTATTGGAAGTAATGGAGCAGGAAAATCTACACTCTTAAAAATACTGTCTGAAATAACCTTTCCAACCAGAGGAGAAATAAAAATAAAAGGCCGTATCGCCTCAATACTTGAAGTAGGAACAGGTTTTCATTCCGATCTGACAGGGAGAGAAAATATTTATTTAAAAGGAACTATCCTGGGTATGAGAAAAAAAGAAATAGACAGGAAAATTAATGATATCATTGCTTTTGCAGAAATTGAAAAATTTATCGATACCCCGGCAAAAAGGTATTCCTCCGGCATGTATGTTCGTCTTGCCTTCTCTGTGGCGGCTCATTTAGATGCAGAAATACTTCTTATAGACGAAGTTCTTGCCGTGGGTGATAATAATTTTCAAAAAAAATGTCTAAAAAAAATGGAAGAACTTACCAGAGAAGAAAGAACAATAATATTTGTAAGCCATAATATGAATACAATCAGCAGTCTCTGTAACAAAGGAATTTATTTAAAAGACGGAGAGGTTCAAATGATTTCCACTCCTTCTGAATGTATAAAAAAATATATAAACGAAGGAAAAAATTCTGACAGACCGGATAATTATATTTTTTCAGGTCCTTTAATATCAAAAATACATTTTAATGAAATCTGTATTAATAGCAGAGAAGGAGTAAAAAATCCTGTAATAAGGCCGGAAGAAGACATTAAAATTACCCTTCAGGGGGAATGCCTTGAAGATATAGAAGATTTTAAGTTTAGTCTTTCTATTTTCAAAGATGATATAAAAGTGCTCACCATGCAGGATGTAAAAGAACCACAAAAACTAATAAAAGGAAGTTTCTTATCTGAATTTGTATTAGGAAAATATCTTTTCCGTCCTGGAGTATATACCATCACTGTAGAAGGCAATGGCCGTGATAAAAAGGCCTGGATCAGTGGAAAAGATATTGAGTCCTTTACAATAGCAGAAGAATATTGCCAGCAATTTAAACGGGAAAACCAGGGGATAATTAATATTCCAGATTGCGGAAAAAGAAGGTATATATAAAATTTTTTTTATGCCTCACATAAGGATGCTCTTCCGCTAATACTTTGATTATGTGACCACCCTCTTTCTGAAAGTCAAAAGTTTTTTAAAAGTCCATATGTGATTAGTAATACCTGCAGCCATACCAGGAGTTACCAGAGCAAATTTTTTCTCTACACATCCATCAAATTTAATAGGTACTTGCAAAGGAATTCGAAGAGGTGAGAAGAATTTTTATTCTTCATTGCTGTATAATTTTGCTATCTGAATAGCAATTTCGATTTTAACTAGGCCTGATTTTTTTTTCTATTGTATTTTTTTTTTTTATTATATAATATATATTGTCTTCCGTATTTTACAGTGTATTTTGTAATTTATTGGAGTTCATTTATAGTGAAGAGGGAGATGATATAAATTAGATACCCTTCAATATTATATGTAATATTTTTAATGCTCCTTTTGTCCCTGATGATTTCCTGCGGAAGCAACAGTCAGCTTTTAATATCTGTCACTCCGACTGTTACCTCCGTCCCCTGGACTCCGACAGTTCCCGGCGCAATAACACCGACTGTTACCTTTACTACAACTCCTTTACCTGCGACTCCGACACAGACTCCTACTGGTAATCCTTCTCCAACATCCATACCGATAGCCACATCGACTGCTGTTTCTGTTCCGACTCCTGTAGTAAATTCCATAAAAGATGATAACGGTACAGGAGATAATAAGGATTCTGAAAATGACAGTTCAGAAGTGTCTTTTTCTGTATTTGGTTCTCATTTAATGGGAACAGGCGCAACTGTAACTTTTACAGATGTGGATTTTGGGACAGTATATACCGGCACAGTGAACTCTTCTACTGATGGAGAACTTAAAGGAACGATTACTATTCCCGGGGGCAAATATGTGATAAACGTAACTGTCGGGGGAAAGACTTCTACTGATGTGGTTTATTTTTATAAAGGTACTGGCACATATGAGAAGTCGTGATGCGTAATGCGTGATGCGTAATGCGTGATGTGTGAGAAGTGAAAAGTGAAAAAGAAAGGAGATAATTGATGAAAGTACTGAATGCCTTTATTCTGTTAATGATAACAGGGATAATTATAGCAGGATGCGGCGGCGGAAGCAGTGGTTATACAGGGGTTGTGTCATCTATAGAACCCGCTTCCACTGTAATCCCCTCATTAACTCCTGCTGCGCCTTCTGGGGGAGGTGTGTTTAAAATAGCAGTAAATATTCCCGGTTATGAATTAAGTAAAAAAGATTCTCTTACTGCAAATGATTTGCCCTACGGTTCTAAAATCCTTCGTGTTACTATAACGGGTGAGGCTATAGACTCTCCTATGGTAGTGGAAACTCCCATACCTTCTCCTGTTCCATCACCTCTTACTCTGACAGTATCTGGAGTTCCTGTAGGTTTAAATGAAGCTCTTTTAGAGGTATTGGATGATGAAGGTAACTTTCTTGCCGGTTATAAATATGGGTTTTATATGAAATCAGGAGAAACTGTAAGTCCCCCTGGTGCTCTGTCT
>JAKJGF010000086.1 GCA_022704525.1 Bacillota bacterium
CCTGAAGTTTTTTATAGATATCTTCTAATTCTGAAAAAAAATCTTCCATAATTTATATCCTTTTTCACTGTAACGTTATATCCAGTTCCAGTTTCACACCTCTGTTTATTTCAAATTTCTCTTCTTTAATAAAATAAGTAAAATTATCTGCACTTAAAATATTATTATTAAATCTAGCCACTACATTACCACGGGCCTCACATTTTTCTGTAATAGCATTCCATCTTAAAATTTCTGATTGAAACTCCTGATCATGTCCAATAACCCTTATTATAACACCACCTCTGGCATCAAAATCCTTTGTTACCATATTAAAATCGACTTTAGATGCATTAACCTCCATAAAAGGCTTATCATCTTTATAGATTATACCTTTGCCATTTTTCTTGACCATTACCCTGTCTCCCTGATAATCTATCTCTTCTCCATTGAAGGCCCATTGTTTTTTACCTCCAGAATATCCTTCTAAAGCGATGGTACCAAGAAACGCTTCTGCAGTAGTTTTAACAGTAGTTGTATCACGTTCAAAAAATATTATATCTATCACTAAATAAGAAATATAAAGGCCCATTAGTATTAATAAAGTTAATTTCCATCGGATTATTATTTTTTTAAAAAAAGGTTTTACAATATTTAAAAAAGATTTCATAATATTTTATTTCTATAAAAGTTATATTTTCCCTTTGATTTTTTTAAATGTTTTACACAGGCTCGACCCTCTATTAATAGAGTATAAAGTAATAAACCATTACAAATAATAAAACAGAATAAAGCAAATACATCTCCATAATAAGTATAAAATGTTGTACCAGCATGAGGATATATTGTAGCATAAAGTATCTTCTCTTCATAAATAGGTGTACTATCTATAATTTTACCAGTAGGTTCAATAATACTTGATACACCGGTATTAGCACATCTTACAACAAAAGTACGGTTTTCTACTGCCCTGAAGACTGATTTAATATTATGCTGGAATGGAGCTGCACTTCTTTCAAACCACGCATCATTAGTCAGAACAATTATACATTCAGCACCTTTTAACATGCATTTTCTGGATATATCAGGAAAAATAGACTCAAAACATATAACTGTAGAAAATTTTATATAAGGAGTTTTAAATATTACCACTTCCTGTCCTGATGAAAAACGTGATATAGGCTTAATCACTTCTTTCAAAGCAGACATCCTTTCAAGATATTTTCTGCCAGGTAAATATTCGCCGAAGGGTACTAGATGCATTTTATGATATTTTTCCACAAGATTACCTTCAGGAGAAAGCATAAGGGCCGTATTAAAAATCAATCTTGATTCTGGCACCAGGTCAACAGTACCTGTTAAAAGAAAAGTATTTACTTCTTTTAGAAGAGTTCTAATGGAATACATAAGTTCATTGTCCAGAAGTAAAAAAGATGGTATGGCTGTCTCAGGCCACAATACAATATCCGGATGATGTAATGATGCTTCTCGGGTCATAGAAAAATATTTTTTTATTATATCACCCTGATGACGTTTATCCCATTTTATACTTTGATCAATACTGGGTTGTATTATAGCAATTTTAGTCTCTGAATTCCCTTCTATATGAGATGTATTTAATTCAAAAAATCCATAACTGATAGTACTTATAAAAATAACTATTACAATTAAAGTATAAATAATTATCTCTTTTTTATTTTTCAAAGTACCTGATTTAAATCTATCAGGAAAATTAAATGAAAGAATTTCTCTGAATACATTATTGACTGCCACAATAAGAAAACTTACTCCCATAACGCCGGTAATTGATGATATCTGAATAAGCTCTAAAAAATTATACTGTGAATGGCCAAGATTTATCCAGGTAAAACCCATAAATCCACAGGATCTAATCCATTCCATAGATACCCAGATAAAAGGTACTGTACCTGTTATAATATACCTGTGAGATAACTTATCTTTAAGCCAGGACATAACAGCACAGAAGCCTGCTGGATAAAGAGAATAAAAAGCACAATATACAGTCCATCCTATATAACCTCCCGGTAGTACTGTAAGCCAGTAACTTATACCACCCATAAAAATCACCCCAAAAATCCATCCATAAACAAAAGAAGCTCCAGGTTTTTCAGTATAAACTACTTCCATTATTGGTATAAGAGAGATCCAGATGAGCCAGTTAAGATTGTATTCGGGAAAACAGTATGTAAGTAACAGACCTGACAGGATAGAAAAACACAATTTCTTTACTATAATAAATCTCTCCTTTGTATAAGGTGAAAAATATGATATAATTTCTTAGCCATAATATAATCAGGAGGAAATCCAATGATAAAATTAATAAATTTAATTACAGGTTTTTTCATATTACTGTCCCTAATTCTTTTAACTTTATCTTCATCCTTCTTTACCGGAGGATGTGCCAGAGGTCCTTTTCCCACTGAAATACCGACTCAAACGCCAACTATTCCTGCACCTCCAACAAATACACCGGATCCTAATGCCACACCGACACCCACACCAGTTCCTGTTAAAGTTCTTAATATAAATTTTCAAATGAATGGAAATGTTAATATAAACCAGGGTTATTATATATTTGCTTTCAATCAACCACTTCCCGGTCAGACTGTAGCAAATCCTATAACCGTAAATTCTGATTTCTGGACAGATTATATAAGTCTTGGTCCAAATCAGGGTTCCCAGTTTATAAGAAAAGAACGTATAACACCAGGAGATTACACTACTGACTGGAACCCTACAGTTTTTACTTTTACAACAGGAACATTCTCAGGTAAAAATATACAAATCATAGTACCTTTTAATACGTTCGTAAATTCTACTGACCTATATTTTAATATGATCACTACTGATATAAACGGAGTACCCAGAGATGCCATAGGTTTTGGGCTTGGCACCTTTTCCGATAGTTTTAATATTGATGTAAATAAATTAGATACTCCTCAGACAATAACTGATCCTTCCAATGATGTAGTACTAACTCCTTCTCCACCGGAAGGATTTCTTCCAATTTCAACATCCTATGATATCATTTCAGGACAAATTATATTACAGCTTCAGTAATCTTTAAAATTGAAAATTCGGATTTGAAATCTGATTTTGAATGTCCTGAAGTATAGGAAGAATGGGGCCTTCCGGTGAGGCCCCGATTTGAAATGTTTCATAGGGAAAAGCTTTTATAGCAACCTGTAATAAAAATTCATCTCTATATGTCCTGTATGCCAGAGACCATAACCAGCAATGACAATCTTTGGTTATTTTGAAATCCTGGTTACCAAAGGAATTGCTAACAAAATTATATGAACTTGCATATTCAAATCTCCATTCAGGATGTACCTGGAGATCTAAATGAGTATCAAAATTCTGAGCCTGATGATTATTTAAATCATAAGCAAAACCAAAATTAAATATGAGATTATTTCTGGGACGAAAATCAAATCTGGTTATAAGAGTCTGAAAACTTTCATCTGTTATATTATAACCGGTATTCAGGGTAAATCTCCATTTACTTTCATCATAAAGTTCCATCTGGTAAGTAATAGCATGGTATCTTGAGCCTATACCATCAAAGCTGAAAGGAGAATAACCATCAGGTATATTAGAGGTAAAATTTAACTGACTTCTGTAATGATTTGCAAAACTATTACTTAAATTAATATTAGTATTCAATATATATCTGGCTTCACCTGAACCGTAAAATGTCTGATCCAGATAAGAACTAATATTCAGATTATTACCTTCTCCAAGAGTAAAATTTCGATTGTAATTCAGTTTTAGATAACCTCTATACATCTTTGTTTTAGAAGATTGTTCATCAAAATAACCAAAACCAAATGAAGTTGTTATTGGTATATTTATATCACCTATCATTATAGGATTTACGTAGGCAAAATTAACATTGGGTAATTTCTGGGTATAATATTGAATAAAATTAGCTCCAGCATAGTCTACAGTAAAATCCATATTTAATGGCCCCATAGGACTTCTACCTGTTAAGAGAAGTTTAAGCTGATTTCTATCATTTGTATTTGGGCCGCTGTCATTTACCGAGTTAACCTGGAGGTTTGTAGTAAATTTCTGAAAAAAAGTATGATTATGAGTTAAACTAAAAGAAATATTTTGATTCAAACTCGAACCTTTGAAGTATCTTGTACTAAAACTTGTATTAAATTGATCTCCACGATAATTAAGATTAATTGTAGAGTTTATATTTGGATTGGTTACAAGACGTGTGCCCGTACTTTTACTGACGTTAAAGGTATAGTTCATGGTCAACCGATCTGACAGGTTTTGAGCATGGCGAAAACTGAATTGATTATTAACTATATTCTGACTGCTCTGACGAAGATAAGAAAAAGATCCCTGTCCGGTCTGACCTACTCTATAGTTATGAGTAGCACCCCAGCTGACTCCTAACTTACTGGCATAAGAAATATTGGTACTTCCATAATGATTAGTATTTATATAATAATTTATTAGTTGTTTTATAAAAAATCCTTCAAATTGATTATAACCCATTTGAGGAAGAAACTGTTGTCTTTCTCTCTCTTTGAGTGATATAATCATAATGGGAAGCCAGAAAATCTTGTAACCTTTATAATATACACTTACATTTTTAGCTACTAATTTTTCTCCTGGTTCCACATCTATACTTTTTGCAGTCATATTATAATGTTCATGAGGATGATCACGATCACAGGTGGTGAAGTCTCCCATATCTAATAAAAAATTACCTGGTTTTGTAGAAGCTTCTTCACCTCTAAAATATATATAATCATTTACATTATTACCTTTTAACCTGAAATTTTTGGTTTTACCTTTACCTCTAAAAATTATTCCTTCTTTTTTTCTGAGGTTATAAGTCAATAACTCTCCCTGCGCCTGGTCTCCCTGTTCGTTAAGATATACATGTCCAAAAGCTCTTACTATTCTCTCGTGTTTGTTAACTTCTGCCTGATCTGCTTCAATAACAGTTCCTTTATAGGTAATCTTTACATTTCCTTCTGCTACTATCCATCCATCTTCTTCCACAAAAACTTTGTCTGCTTCTAAAGAAGTTTCAGATTTATCTTTAGTATATCCATAACTTATAAAGAACAACCATAGTAAACTAAAAAACAATAAAATCCTGACAACTTTCACAAAATCACCTGTAATTTTAATAATATACAAAAAATGTTTAAATATAAGTGATTTTATAGAATCCCCGCTGTTAATTATTCTGGTTCTTTGAACTTTCTATACAGAAAGCTTCTTCATTTTTAAAATGATTAATTGATAACTCAGTATAATCAGAAATTCTTAATTCATTATCCTTATGTAAGGATGGTGAGCTCTCTTTTATAAATCTACCTGTTATCTTATTTCTAATGAATTTCTTGATCTTATTTATTTTTTCTTTCAAAATAGTTAACAAAAACAAAAGTGATTTTTTATCAAAACTATATTCCACATTAAAAAGAAGTAGAATACCTATTGTACCAACAACAATAACCGGACACCAGGCACCCACTTCAGGCGGGACTATACCATTTCGTGCAAAAGCTCTACCAATAGACATGAGATTATAGTATACAAATATTACTCCGAAACTGTAAGCTATACCCATCATTTTTCCACTTCTCGGTGCCTTTACACTTAAAGGAGCTCCTACCAGAGCAGTTATGAGACTCGCCAGCGGTAAACTGAACTTTATCTGGTAATCTACCTCAAATTCTCTGGTATTTTGTCCACTGGCAACCATTCTATCTATTTGTTTTTTTAATTCTTCTGTTGTCATCTCCTGAGGAGTCTTTTGTCCGGCAAAAAATTCCTTTACATCTATATCTACCTGAAGTTTAAAATCATTAAAATTAGCCTGCCATAATAATCTTCCCTCTTTGTCAAACTTATGAATTGTACCATTGGTGAGGTACCAGCATTTATCATCCCAGGTTGCCTCTTTAGCAGTTATAACTTTGGGAAAATCTCCCTCATTTAAATCAAAAATCATTATATTCTGTAATCTTTTATGTTCTTCATCCACCAGTTGAACATAAAAAGTCTGATTATTAGGTCCTTTTTGAAAAACATTGGATTGGATAAGAGGAACCTGCTGTTTTAATATCATAGAACGAATTATATTCTCAGATCTATGTGAAGCCCATGGAACAACTTTTTCATTTGTTACGAAAGTTATTACACTTAAGAGGATCCCTACAACCAGAAAAGGCACCATAATCCTGGGAAAACTAATACCTATACTTCTTAAAGCTGTTATCTCATTACTTGCCACCATACCACTTATACTTAAAACTGTTCCAAACAATATTGCTACAGGAAATGTTAATACCATAATAGCAGGCATCCTTAAAAGCATCATTCTGGCAATTACCCCAAAAGGTATATTTTTATTTACAATTACATCTGTTAATAAAAACAGTATGTGACTTATCATAAAAACCAGAAAACCAAGTATAGCAAAGAAAAAAGGGCCTGCAAGTTCTTTAATAAGATATTTATCTAATAATTTCATAATATTATTAAACCTAAATACTATTTTTAAAGTCAGGACATAACTTGCCAATAATTTTAATCTAAAAATAATAGTTTTGCAACTATATTAAAGCAAAATTTATGCCATTTTTTTAAAGGAATTATGAATAAAAAAAAGAATTTCTTATATTCAATTCATAAAAACAGGTGATGGAATGAAAAGGATAGGAATAATAGGCGGTACATTTAATCCTTTACATAATGGCCACTTATTTATAGCTGAAGAGATTCGTTTTGCTTTTAACCTTTCTAAAGTTATATTTGTTCCTAATAAGATTCCCCCTCATAAAAATGAAATAATAGAAAATACAGACCATCGCTGGAATATGTTAAACCTGGGAATAAGTTCTAACCAATTTTTTGAGAGTTCGAGAATTGAACTTGACAGAACGAGAATATCTTATTCAGTTGATACAATACGATATTTTTATAATATTTATCAAAATAATCCTTTATTTTTTATAACTGGCTTAGATGCTCTGTTAAATTATTCCTGGCATAATTTCGAAGAAATAATTGAACTTGTAGAAAATTTCATAGCAGTATCAAGACCTGGCTATTCCGGTAAAAGATTCCAGGATAAAATAAAAAAACTCTATCCATTGTGTTTAAATAAAATAATACAATTTGATATTCTTTTACTGGAAATTTCCTCTACAAACATTAGAGAAAGACTGTATAAAGGTAAAAGTATAAAATACCTTGTACCTGAATCTATAGAAAAATATATTTTAGATAATAGACTATATCTTGACAAGAGATAATATAGTATTTATAATAATTAACTATGTTAATAGACCTATACAGTTATAAGTGAATAGTGTAGTTTATGAATTTAAAGATAAATATAACAAAGATAAAAAAAGAAACACAATCTAAAATCTCTGGTGACTATAAAGGTGTTATATATTTTACCCCAGAAGATAATCTTGAAGATTGTAAGGTAGATATTCATTTTAAACTTTCCAATATAGGAAAAGGTATTTATGTCACAGGAAATTTATATTTAAACTTAAAATTATTATGTAGCAGGTGCCTTACTAAATTTGACTATGAAGATCATATTGAACTGGAGGAAGTTTGTGATTACTCTATCAAACAGGAAGACATATATGATAATTACTTTATAGAAGAAGATGTACTGGATTTAAAAGAATTATTACGTCAGAAGATAACACTTTTTTTACCTCTAAAGCCATTATGTAAACCTGAATGTAAAGGACTCTGTTCTATATGTGGAATAGATTTAAATGAAAAGTCCTGTAATTGTGAAACAAAAGAGTTAAATCCTGTATGGGCTAAACTTGCAGAAAAATTTAAAAGTTAATAAAGAAAGGAGAGTAGTTTTAATTATGGCTAATCCTAAATATAAGACTCCCAAATCTAAAACCAGGCGTAGAAGGTCTCATTTAAAACTGACAGTCCCAAAACTCGTAGTTTGCAGCAATAAAGACTGTAAAGAAATGAGGCTTCCTCATCGTGTCTGCCCTGCCTGTGGTACCTATCATGGACGAAACTACAGTTCTTTATTAAAAATTCAATCTTAATCTAAAAAGGAGAGTCACTCTCCTAAATTAAATATAAGGAGATGGAGTATCACGAATTCTAGGATAAGAAAAGTCAGGTCAGTAGGTATAAAAAGTATAGGTCACTATGTCCCGGATAAAATATTGACAAATTTTGATTTGGAAAAAATAGTTGATACATCTGATGAGTGGATAACACTTCGTACGGGTATTAAAGAACGAAGGATAGCCGAAGAGGATATAGCTACATCAGATTTAGCCTACAAAGCAGCAGTTATAGCGCTGAAAGAAGGAGGACTCTCCTCTGACCAGATTGATTATATAATAGTGGCAACAGCTACACCTGATATGTTTTTTCCATCAACTGCCTGTATAGTTCAGGATAAATTAGGAGCCAAAAATGCCGGGGCCTTTGACCTTTCCGCCGGGTGTTCCGGTTTTATATATTCTTTAGTAGTTGGTTCACAGATGATTGCCACAGGTATGTATGAACATATCCTGGTTATAGGAGCAGAAACTCTATCTAAATTTATGGATTGGACTGATAGAAATACCTGTGTCATTTTTGGTGATGGGGCAGGAGCAGTTTTACTGGGCACTGTGGAAGAAGGTAAAGGTTTGATTTCCAGTTGTATGGGTTCCGATGGTTCCGGTGGAGATATGCTTAAATTACCGGCTGGAGGAGCAAAAATGCCTGCTACTACTGAAACTCTAAACAAGAGACTCCATTATATAAAAATGGAAGGGCGAGAAGTTTTTAAATATGCTGTTCGTTATATGTCTGAAGCAGTTGAAAATGCTTTGGAAAAATGTAATCTTACATCTGAAGATATAGATATTTTAATACCACATCAGGCTAATTTACGTATAATACAGTCCATAGGGAAGAGGCTTAAATTAAAAGATGACCAGATTTATATTAATGTAGATAAATATGGCAATACTTCTTCTGCATCTATAATTATTGCTCTGAGTGAACTTGTAGATAATGGCAGGTTAAAAGAGAATGATATAATTGCTATGACAGCTTTTGGTGCAGGTTATACCTGGGCATCTGCTGTACTAAAATGGTAGAATATAGTGTTAGGATGTGATTGAATGAAGAGTGTATGTATTTTCCCGGGGCAGGGATCTCAATATATCGGTATGGGTAAAGAACTCGTTTCTATTTCCCGGGAAGCTGCTCTCATTTTCGAACTGGCAGATAAAATTCTTGGAATAGAGTTGACACGTTTATGCTGGGAAGGACCTGAAGAGGAATTAATAAAAACAATAAATACGCAACCTGCAATAGTGACAACCAGTATAGCCGCCTATTCTATACTTAATGAACAAGGAATAAAGCCTTCCCTAGTTGCAGGCCATAGTGTAGGAGAATATGCTGCTTTAGTAGCAGCAGGAGCTATTTCAGTTGAAGATGCTCTTGTGCTTGTTAGAAAGAGAGGCTCTCTTATGTATGAAGCTGGTATAGAACAGCCGGGAACTATGGCAGCAATAATTGGTCTTAATTACAGAGAAATAAATGATATATGTCATCAGGTATCATCCAGTGGAATATGTCAGATAGCCAATTTAAATTGCTCCGATCAGATAGTCATATCAGGTGATGTAGAAGCTGTTTCCAGAGCAAAAGAACTGGCAATTCAGGCAAAAGCAAAAAGAGTTATTTCTCTAGTTGTAAGCGGTGCTTTTCACAGTTCCTTAATGAAATCTGCTGCAACAAAATTAAAAGAAGAGATAGAAAAAATAGAAATAATGACTCCCAGAATACCAGTGGTAACCAATGTTTATGCTAAAGAAGCAACTACAGCTAAAGAAATAAGAGATGCATTGATTCTTCAAATGGAAAATCAGGTATTATGGCAGAATTCTATTGAATATATGATTTCTAAAGGTATAGATATCTTTATAGAAACAGGCCCGGGGAAAGTATTAAGTGGTTTAAATAAAAGAATTAATAAAAATATTAAAACTCTCAATTTAGAGGACCATAAGTCCTGGGAGAAATGTATTAACTTCTTTACTGCTTGAGGGATAATATAACGTATGGATAAATATATAAGATCTGTAGGCATAAAATCTTCAGGATACTGGTTTCCTGAAAATATTATAACTAATTCGTATTTTACACAAACGACTGATGTTTCAAATGAGTGGATCCTGGGTAGAACAGGTATAAGTAAACGAAGGAAACTGGCAGATAATGAATCTACTTCTGATCTGGCTTTTAAAGCAGCCAAAATCGCTCTCGATCATGCAAAAATAGCACCTGATGATATAGACCTTATTATTCTTGCTACCAGTACTCCTGATATGTTTTTCCCTTCTACTGCCTGTATAGTTCAGGATAAACTTGGTGCCAGTAAAGCTGCCGCTTTTGATCTTTCTGCTGCATGTGCAGGCTTTGTATATGGTATAGAAATTGGATGTAATATGATAGCTTCCCATTTATATGATAACATCATAGTTATAGGAGCAGAAGGGCTTACAAGATTTATAAACTGGGAAAATAAAGAGACATCAGTTCTCTTTGGTGATGGTGCAGGATGTGTTATACTCTCACCATCAGAAAATGAAAGAAAAATTATTTATTGTAAAACTGCTTCAGACGGAAGTGGAGCCTCAATTTTAAACCTTCCTGCAGGAGGTACAAGGCTAGTAACAAATAAAGAAACTATAAATAATAAATTACATTGTATTCATATGAACGGTAAGGAAACTTATAAATCCTGTATTCGTAGAATGACTGATAATATAACGGAGACATTAGAAAAGCTCAATTTACAGATTTCTGATATAGATTATCTCATAACACATCAGGCTAATAAACGTATAATAGAGGCTGTTGCAAGCAAAATAAAAATACATAGAGAAAAAGTTCATATGAATATCACATATTTAGGTAATACTGCTGCAGCATCTATACCAATAGGCCTGGCTGAGTGTATGGAACAGAATAAGTTTAAATCAGGAGATATGATTTTACTGGCTACTTTTGGTGCTGGACTTACGTGGGGTACATGTGTTATAAAATGGTAAAATATTGATAGGAGGTTAATAACAAGTCAGTTTGAAAAAACTTGTTTAAAAAAAAATATGTTATTAGAAGGAAAAGTTGCACTTGTAACCGGAGGGGGCAGAGGAATTGGTAAAGCTATTGCTTTAGCTCTTGCCAGAGAAGGAGCAAGTGTCATAGTAAACGACTATATAGAAGATATGGCTAAAGCGGTAGTAGAAGAGATAAAAGCCCTTGGCAGAGAAGGAGAAAGTGTATGTGCAGACATTTCAAAATTCCAGGAAGCCAATAATATGATAAAGGATATAATAAAAAATAAATCTCTTCATATTTTAATTAATAATGCCGGAATTACACGGGATAATCTTCTGGTTAGAATGAAAGAAGAGGATTGGGATCAGGTTTTATCAGTTAATTTAAAAGGAATTTTTAATTGTACCCATGCAGTAGCCAGGTCTATGATGAAACAACGCTTTGGAAGAATAATAAATATGGCATCTATAGTAGGCCTTATTGGTAATGAAGGTCAGGCTAACTATGCAGCATCTAAATCCGGTATAATAGGTTTTTCAAAATCAGTAGCCAAAGAGCTGGCTACAAGAGGTGTTACAGTTAATGTCATTGCTCCTGGTTTTATAAAAACAGCTATGACTGATAATTTAAGTGAAGAGGCAAAAACTAAACTCTTTAACTTAATTCCGATGAAACGTCTGGGAACACCTGAGGACATTGCTCCTCTGGTAGTTTTTCTCTGTTCCGATGAAGCCAGTTATATTACCGGTCAGGTAATTAATATAGATGGCGGTATAGCCATGTGAATTAGTACTTGACATTATGATTTACAGGATATAAAATCTGCTAAAGAGATTTTAGATATCAAATTAAGGAGGTGAAGTAGTTATGACTTATGACGAAGTTTCTGAGAAAGTTAAGGCTATTATAGTTGAACAATTAGGGGTTGATGAAGAAGAAGTTACCCTGAAAGCATCTTTTACAGATGATTTAGGAGCTGATTCACTTGATAACGTGGAGTTAGTAATGGCTTTAGAGGAAGAATTTGATATAGAAATTCCTGATGAAGAAGCCGAAAAAATTACTACTGTCCAGGAGGCAATTAAATACATAGAGGAGCATCTAGGAGGTTAGACTCTGAAACAGTAGTTTAATTAATAAAAAGGGTTAATCTTCCTGCGGGAGATAAACCTTTTTTGTCTTTTTAATATTATAAATAATGAAGAGACACAGGTTGACATTTTTGCATTTTTGTCATAATATTATAATACCTATATATAAATGAGGAAAGTTTTTATGTGGAATTTTCTATATTTTCTATATAAAAACAGGCTATGATGAAAGAGAGTTTTTCTTCTGTTGAAATCAGTATTGTTATACCTACATTTAACAGAAAAGAAATTCTTTTTTATTGTTTAAAATCTCTTTTAAATCAGACTTTTCCCAGAGAAAATTATGAAATTTTAGTTATTGATGATGGTTCAACAGAAGATATAGAAACTTTAATAAAAGATGTTAATGTCGATTCTTTAATAAGATATTTCAGACAGGAGAAATCAGGACAGGCAAGGGCAGAGAATTTAGGTATAAAAAATGCGAAGGGTGAGATTATTCTGTTTCTTGATAATGATATGATTGCCACTATAAAATTAATAGAAGAACATTTTCTCTTTCATCAAAGATACAAAAACTATATAGTAAGAGGAGCTTATGCAAATACCTCAGATTATGTTAACCCGGAAAAAGCCTGTGAAGGACGCTTTTATTCTACGGCTTTTTTTATAGCAGGAAATGTTTCTATTAGTAAGAATATCTTATTAAATGTCGGTATGTTTGATGAAGATTTCAAAAGGTATGGATGGCTGGATCTCGAACTGGGTATAAGATTAAGGAAAATAGGAATCAAGGCTATAACTAATAAAAAAGCCTTTACTTATCATTATCAAAAAAGTTTTATACCGGAAGATCTGCCTGCCTTATGTCATAAAGAATTAGAAAGAGGACATACAGCAGTCCTTTTTTATTCCAAACATCCATGTTTTAGAGTTAGAATGGCTACAATGAATCCTTTAGTCCTATTTTTTGGTAATATAATATATAAATTTGCCTGTAATGATATCAATAAAAGTGCTAATATAATATTATACTTATACAACAAAAATTTGGACTGGCTATTAAAAAATATTATAAATCTTGTTGCTATGGCCTATTACAGTTATGGTGTAAAGGAGGCTCTCAGGTGGAAAAAAAGAAATCTGGTAATAGTAGAGTGAATAAAATAAGATTATTCATAGCTGTCAATTTAAACGATAAATTAAAAGAACAGATTGGCAGAATTATATATAAACTCAAAAATAAAGATTCAGCAATAAAATGGGTTGAAAATAGTAATTTACATATTACCCTTAAATTTCTTGGAGAAATCCCTGAAGAGAAAATAGAGACAATTAAGAACTCCCTGGAAAATTTGATTGCTAAATACAGGAAGTTTTCTTTTAAATTAAGTAGATTAGATGTATTCCCAAATGTAAAATCACCAAGGGTTATCTGGCTTGGAATCTCAGAAGGAAAAGATAGCTTAATAGAAATGAATAACAGAATAGAAGAAGAAATGGAAAAGGTGGGATTTGCCAGGGAAGATAAAAATTTTAAAGGTCATATTACCCTGGGGAGGGTAAAAAAATTTAAAAAGATTTATAATATTGAGAAGTTGTTAGAAATAGAAACAGGTGATCTGGAAGTACAGGAAGTAAAACATATAGAACTTATGAAAAGTACACTTCATCCTTCAGGACCTGTATATGAAAGTTTAGGAAATTTTTTCTTAAATAATGCAAGTTAATAATAACCATACTAATGAAAGGAGTTTAATTATGGATGAAGAAAAACAAAAAGCTTTAGATGCTACACTATTGCAGATACAAAAGCGTTTTGGTAAAGGTGCTATAATGCAATTAGGCAAAGCTGAAGCCCTTAATATTGAAAGTATTTCAACTGGTTCGATTGCCCTGGACAGAGCTCTTGGTATAGGAGGAGTTCCAAGAGGAAGGATAATAGAAATCTTCGGACCAGAGGGTTCCGGTAAAACTACTCTTGCATTACATATCATAAGTTCTGCTCAAAAAGAAAACGGTATGGTTGCATTTATAGATGTAGAACATGCTCTTGACCCGGAATACTGTAAAAAATTAGGAGTCAATGTAGATGATCTTTATATATCACAACCAAATACAGGTGAAGAAGCATTGGAAATTGTAGAACTTCTTGTTAGAAGTAATGCTATAGATGTTATAGTTGTTGATTCTATAGCAGCTCTTGTTCCTAAAGCAGAAATAGAAGGTGAAATGGGTGACGCCCATATGGGTCTTCAGGCAAGACTTATGTCACAGGCCTTAAGAAAGCTTACAGGAGCAATTAGTAAATCAAAAACTGTTGCTATATTTATTAATCAAATAAGAATGAAAATTGGAGTTATGTTTGGGAATCCAGAAACAACACCCGGAGGAAGAGCTATGAAATTTTATTCCTCCATACGTCTTGAGGTAAGAAAAATTGATGCTATTAAAAAAGGAAATGAGATAATAGGTGCTAATACTAAAATTAAAGTGGTCAAAAATAAAGTAGCCCCACCTTTTAAAGAACTCACTATAGATATTATGTTTGGAGAAGGCATATCTATTCAAGGAGAATTAATAGATCTCGGAGCTGATTATGGAATAATTGAAAAAAGTGGTTCCTGGTATACATATAAAGGTAATAAATTAGGGCAGGGAAGAGAAAATGCAAAAATTTTCCTTACAGAAAATCCTTCTATTTTTAAAGATATAGAAAAAGAAATTCGTTCAAAATTTAATTTACCTGTACCTACAAAGAAAGATGAAGTAGCAGAATAGAAACAGAAATCTTTACAAAAAATATTAATCGTGATAAAATTACTTATTTAAAAGTTCTTAAATCTATATAAGGAGGTGTACGCCTGATTTAATAATTTTTGGATAACAAATCAGGTGCAAAACAATATTATATTATATTATATATTAATTACTATAATATCATGTATAATTAGTGGTATAATAGTATATTTTTACCCTAAATTCGGCTCAAGAGCCAGGCAACAAATTGATAAAGAAGAACGAGAATCTATTTTAAGAGAAGCAAATAAAGAAGCTGAAGCCAAGAAAAAAGAAGTCCTATTGGAAGCTCGAGATGAAGCACATCGCATTCGTAGTGAAGCAGAAAAAGAAAGTCAGACAAGAAGAAGAGAGTTGCAAAAGACTGAACAACGTTTAGTTCGTAAGGAAGAAACTATTGATAAAAAGATAGAAGAGTTAGAAAAAAGAGAGAAAAAACTGAACCTGAAAGAACGAGAAGCTATACGCTTAAAAGAACGGCTTCAACAACTTAATTCTCAACAACGTGCTAAATTAGAGCAAATTTCCGATTTAACTACCAAAGAAGCTAAAGACCTGTTGATGCGAGAAATAGAAGAAGAAATTAAGCAAGACGCAGCTGTGACAGTTAAGAAGATCATAGAAGAAACAAAAAATCAATCGGAAAAAGAATCACGTAAGATAATTACACTGGCAATACAGAAGTGTGCTGTGGATCAGGTGGGCGAGTCAACTGTTTCTGTTGTTCATCTGCCTAACGACGAAATGAAAGGAAGGATTATAGGTAGAGAAGGCCGAAATATAAGAATGTTAGAAACTCTTACTGGAATTGATTTAATAATAGATGATACTCCGGAAGCTGTAATTCTTTCCGGTTTTAATCCTATCAGACGTGAGATTGCAAAGCTTACTTTAGAAAAACTTATAGTTGATGGAAGAATACATCCGGCAAGAATAGAAGAAATGTTTAATAAGGCTACAAAAGATATGGAAGTTAGAATAAGAGAAGAGGGTGAACAGGCTTCCTTTGCAGCAGGTGTCAGTGGACTACATCCAGAGTTGATAAATTTACTTGGCAAATTAAGATTTAGAACCAGCTATGGTCAGAATATACTGCATCATTCTATAGAAGTTTCTTATTTAGCTGGAGCTATAGCTGCCGAAATTAAAGCAGATGTCCAGATAGCGAAAAGGGCTGGTCTTTTACACGATATAGGTAAGGCAGTAGATCAATCTGTAGAAGGTCCTCATGCTGTAATTGGCGGTGAAATATTAGAGCGTTATAAGGAATCTTCAGCAGTAATTCATGCAGTCAGTGCCCACCATGAGGATATAGAGCAAAATACTGTAGAAGCTGTATTGATACAGGCATGTGACGCTATTTCTGCAGCTCGTCCCGGTGCAAGAAGAGAAACTCTGGAAAGTTACTTAAAGCGCTTAGAAAAGTTAGAAAAAATAGCTGATTCCTTTGTAGGCGTTAATAAATCATATGCTATTCAGGCTGGAAGAGAAATCAGGATTATAGTAAAACCAGAAGATGTTGATGATTATACAGCAGTCAAGCTGGCAAAAAATGTAGTCAAAAAAATAGAAAAAGAACTCGAATACCCGGGACAGATAAAAGTCACGGTAATTAGAGAAACAAGAGCTATTGAATATGCCAAATAACGACAGTGGATTAGCCCCTGTCTGTCTATTAAGAGTCTGATTAATTTTGCACGAATTTCTCAGATGAAATGGAGTATGCCCTGGCCATATCAAGAGTAATTTTGTTTTCTTTTAATAAGCTTTCTAGTTCATCATCCATGTCCTGCATACCTATAGATTTATTGTGCTGTATTATCATAGGTAATTGAGTAAATTGACCTTCTTTAATTGAAAATTTAACTTCAGGCGTAGATAAAAGCACCTCTGAGATTAAAGCTTTGCCGGCATTTTCTTTTTTATTTATAATAACCTGTGATATAATGGCTTCTAAATATTCAGATAAATGAGAATATATTTTTTCTTTTTTCGTTTCAGGGAAAAAATTTATGATTCGTTCCAGGATTTTCACACAACCTCTTGGATAAAATTCACTTATTACTAAAAGCCCTCTTTGAGTTGCATTAAAAAGTGATGTCATCATATCAATACCTTCAATCTCTCCAGTTACAATAACCTCAGTATCATCTGTAAATGCTTGTTCTATACCTTCAACATATGATGATATATCCTTTCCAACTTCTTTATTTATAACCATAGATTTTTTTGAAGGACTGATAAATTCAATAGTTCTATTCAGAACTAATATCTTTCCCTGTCTGGTATTACTGATAAATTTAATTAATGCTGCTATTGTAGTAGTTTTTCCACTTTTAGCAGGCCCTGATATTATAATTAAACCTCTTTCTTTCCTGGCTATATCTTTATATACTCTGGGAAGATTTAATTGATCAATAGATAAACTGTTAGTAGATATTCTTCTCAAGGAGGCTCCTACGCCATTATTTTCTCTTCTAAGATTCGCTCTAAAACTGGTTAGACCAGGTATCTCACTTACATATTCTACAAACTTATTTTCTACAAATTCCTGGATTTTTTCCCTTGTAGAATATTCACATAGTAAATCTTCAATTTCTTCTATAGTAAGGGGCGGCAAATCAGAAGACAGAAGTTCTCCATTATATCTAAAGTAAGGGGGAAAGCCTGGTGTCAAATGTATATCAAAAGCAGGAGGCCTTAAATCCATAAGTATTTCAAATAAAGCTTTAAGATCATATTTATATTTCAAACCTGTTTCAATTACCTGGACTTTCCCGACACTGGTCTTTTTAGCTCTTTGTTTTATTTCATCCTGCTCTACAGCAGGCAAATCTTTTTTTTCTTCTGAAAGAGCTTTTTTACTTCTTTTCCAGATACGTCCAATCACGTTATATTTTCTCCCTTCCACATTATATTTCTGAGGTATCTTTGTCTATATTAATCCTGTTTATAGACGAATTTAACGCTAGTTCTGCTGAAAGTTTACCTTCATTTACTAGTTTTAATATTGATTTATCAAAGGTTTGCATTCCCAGATTATCTGATTCTTCTATTAGAGAGTCGATCTTATCTGTATTTCCTTCTTTAATTAAACTATATAATTTATGTGTCCATATTAAAACCTCAGTAATTGGAACCATATAAGTTCCATCTATAGAAGGAAGCAACCTCTGAGATATGATAGCTTTTAGATTCTCTGCAAGAAGACTTCTTACATATAATAACTCATTTAAAGAAAAACAATCCAATAACTTTTCTATAGCGTGTCTGGCATCAAGGGTTCGCATACATGTAACAACTAAAATACCTTTTTCTGCTGCTATCAAAGCCTGTTTAATTAAATCCGGTTCATTAAGCTCATGTATAAATATAACATCTACATCTTCTTTTGTTGCAGATGCAAGAGCTTCTTTCTCATTTTTAAAATCAATTTTTAATAATCTTTGTCTGATTAGACTTTTATGAGGTTTATATAGATAATCAGGCGTATCTTCAAGTGTTATTATATGGGCATATCTATTCTGATTTATAGTATTTAAAAGAGAAGCTACTGTTGTAGATAAACCCGAACATCTTAGTCCATTAATTATAATTATACCCTGTTTATAATCTCTTATAATTTTCGATAACACATCAGGAAGTAACAAATTTTTCAGGTCGGAGATATCTTTATATAAAACCTTAAATATAAGGTTCCACCCTTTTATTTGTCTGCAGGCTTTAACTTTAAATCTATATATTAAATTATCTTTTTCAAATTTATAGTAAGTATTAAGGGTTTTCTTAATATATAATTCTTGAAGTTGTTTTTCATCTAAGATCTGTTGAAGAATTATTCTATTAGTATCTTCGTTAATAATAGGATAGTCATTTTCTATTATTAAGTGGTTATTTACTCGAATTGCTGGAGAAGACCCTACAGATAAAGTAAGATAGTTACCTTTTTTTTCTACGGCATTTAAAAGATAGATTTTCAATTGAGAAAGTATCTGTTTAATAAATTCTTCATCTATTACCTCTTCTTCCTCTTCTTCCTCTTCTACTTCTTCTTCCTCTTTTACTTCTTCCTCCTCTTCTATCTCTTCCTCTACTTCTACTTCTTCCTCTACTTCTACTTCTTCTTCTATCTCTTCTACCTCTTCCTCTTCTTCTACTTCTATCTCTTCCTCTTCTTCTACTTCTATCTCTTCCTCTTCTTCTACTTCTATCTCTTCTTCCTCTTCTTCTATCTCTTCTACCTCTTCCTCTTCTTCTACTTCTATCTCTTCCTCTTCTTCTACTTCTATCTCTTCTTCCTCTTCTACTTCTA
>JAKJGF010000319.1 GCA_022704525.1 Bacillota bacterium
ACTTTAATACCATCTGTTTGGCTTGTTTTTCTCCAAATTCTACAAACCACTGATTAAATTGTTTTTTTACTTTACTCATTGGTAATTTTATATAAGGATCACTGGGTAATACCCAGGATGGTACAGGGGTGGGGGTAGCTGTTGGTATAGAAGTAACTGTTGGAGTTAGTATTACACCAAAATCAAAATTATTCAGATTTCCATTCAGAAAATCAATAATTTTTTCTTCCCTATGTCTAACCTTTTTTCTATTTCTATCTATAGTCCACCATGTGGCAATAATTTTTACGTTATGAGCCTGAAATATACGGGGTAATGTATAATTGCCATTTTCATCAAGTTTACTAAAACTTTTTGGTCCGTAAGCTTTTACAAAACCCTTTACAAGAGGTTCACCTCCAGTATATACATGCCCAGAAACGGAAGAAGTGTTTTTTACAATTTCTACCGGTATCTCAAGTCTTAAATCTTTTTTTGTAATTGCAATGATTTTTGACAGAATTGGCGTATTACTGATGCTTTTTTTTGCATAAAATACAATGCAAGCTGTATTATATTTTTTTTGACCTCCTTCACACAAATAAACAGGAGGTGATAAATAACCGATGTCAGAATTTACAAGGGAAAGAGAAAGACCAAATTCTTTGAGGTTTGTTGATGGGCGGTATATTTTGAAAATTACTATCTCCCCAGGTAATGCATATAATTTTGAAGGACATGATTTAAGTTCGTAAGGCAGATTATTATCTGAAGCATTTATATCTCCGGTTGTTATGGCCTCAACATCCAGGTATGATTCATCATTATTAAGTGATACCTCAAGATTTGCCGTAGAATCTACTGCGTCTGTTAAAACCTGTCCGTTGAAACTTCCGTCAGGATTTACAGGTAGAGGAGTGGGATCCTGTGATTCCTGATATGCTCCATAGATCTTTGCCTGAGAATTATACTCAGGAAGAGGTTTACTTTCTTTTAAGGTATTACTTAATTTTTCATAAATTTCCTGAATCTCCTGTTTCGTCCATTCTTCTGGGTAATCCTGTTTTATATTATCAGCAAACTGCTGAATCAGTGGCTGATTACCTGATGCATCCGTCTGATTTGCTGGTACATTCAAAATATTTACATTTTCAAGATTTTCTCCATCTACTGTGATAGAATTGATATAAACTATGCCAGAAACAGGCTTATTTACCAATACAATCGGCGTTGGTGTCTGATTAGTAGATGAAGATGGGCTTGTATTTGGATTAGCATTTGAAACCGGTATTATTCCAGTGTTTCCTCCACTACATCCGGATGAGATGATAAGAGCAAAGAGGTTTAATAATAAAAATAAATAAACTTTCTTTATCATTATAACTTTCCCTCCTTTGCCTGTTCAACAGTTATAGTTACAGGTGTTGGGAAATATGTTTCTAAAAGTTGATTAGGATCAGGATAAATCGCCAATGTAGCATGCTGTGGATCATTAGGGTATGGATTATTTGTTAAGTTATTAAGTGCTTTTCCAAAACTTACTGGAACAGTATTAGGATCTAAGCCTGTTAATTTAGAGAAAAATTCATAGGTATGTCTAGCAGAAATTTCTGCTGTAACCCTCTCTTGATATCCCATAAAGACTTTTACTGGTTTGTTACTAAACATATCTTTATAAGTATCCCATGAGAGACAACTATCTATAAATACCAATGAGTCTTTATTAAAATCCTGTTTCTCAAATACTTTAGGAAGTAAAAAAATTACATAGTAAGGATATACATCACAAATGCCTGTTTGTGGGTTCAATTCTTTATACAATACGTAAGTAGTATACCAGAAGCCATCACCATTAAGATTAACGTCACAGTTATTACTAATATTATCAAGTTGCCACTCAATTAAATCTTGATTATCTGTTTCACAAGGAGAGCATTGTATACCTCTGCCATGCATAGAGTTTTCATCTGTATGAGAAATTATAGAGATTATACCATAATTCTTTAGATTTCTATTAATAAAGTCAGAAGGTTTTACTAAATTATTAGGATCCTTTATATTAAAAGTTAATTTTGCATTTGTTCCTTTATGGAATAAATACCATAGCCCTGTTCCTGGAGGAACCTGTTGTATGTCTATATAATGATTTGGGTCTTGATTGTTTGGATTTGGGGGAGGAGGGTAATTTATTGTTAATGTGTTATCTGAGGTACGTATAGCATCTACTTCATAGCCCTTTTGCATTAAATTATCAGCTATATCCCATTGAAAAGATTTAATACCTGGTGAACGAAAAAGACTACAATAGTTAAATTCTAGAGGAGCTAAAATTAATGTACGAGCTGAGTTAAATGTATTAACCTTTTCTTGTTCTTGTTTATTCAATTGTTCTTTATCTTTTTTAATTTCTTTTTGAGGATGATGTGGGGTAGAAGCTTTAATCATTAAATCTTGAATCCCCATTGGATCATCAAGTGTAGCTGAGAAACCCATAGTCATACCATTAGAAAAATAAAGAGTAATGCCTTTATTAAAACCAATTGCTTTTATAATATTTTCAGGTCTAGGTGGCTCTTTTAATTCGCCATTTAACCATTTTAATGTCATTTCTCTGGCTTGCTCTTCTCCATATTTTCCAAGCCATTGTACAAATTGTCCCCATACCTTACTCATTGTATCATTTATATAAGGATCACCAGGTGGCAACCAGGTAGGGATTTGCGTAGGAGTTGATGTAGGGGTAGGTTTTATTCCAAAATTAAATCCAGTCAAATCCGAGTTGAAGAAATCAATAATCTTCTCTTCCCTGTGCCTGACTTTCTGGCCATTCTCAGAAGTTTGCCATGTTGCTACGACAGATCTTTCGTGCCCTAAAAATACCTTCGGTAGAGTATAATTTCCCGCTGAGTCTAACTTACAGCAGGCTTTAGGCCCCAGAGACTTCACTTTCCCTTTCACTAAAGGTATATCTCCAGTAAAAACAGTGCCTGATATATTACCGGTTTTCTTGAGTACCTCAGTAAATATTTTAAGTGAAAGACCGCTATTCGTTATTGCGGTAATAGTGGTGTCTATTGGAGTATTTAATCCATTTTTCACGTATAAACATCCATACGACGTTTGGTGTTTTTTTTCACCAAAAAAACACAGGTATACCGGCTGAGTTACACATCCTATGGAAGGATTATCTAGAACAAATTTCAAACCTGCCGATTTCAAGTTTAGTCCGTTTGCTGTAACACGGAAAATTACAATCTCCCCCGGGAAAGCAAAAATCTTCTCAGGGCATGATTTTAATTCTGCGTTTGTGGCTTCAGAACTGGATAGTATATTACTTGATGGGAGTGTCTCAACTTCAGTGTAGCTATCTTCTCCTAAAGCTACCTCAAGTTTTACATTATTGTCTGTAGTTTCTTTTAAAACGCTATCCTCAAAATATCCATTAGAATTAATCGGGATAGCTGAAGAGTCATCGTAAACAGAATAAACCTGAGCTCCTACATTGTATTCCGGCAGTGGTTTACTCTCTGAAAGAGTTTTGTTTAACTGTGCATAAAGCTCCTGAATTTCAGGTTTTGCCCAGTCTTCAGGATAATCCTGCTTCAAGGAATTACTAAATTGGGTAATAAACGGCTCATTGCCTGAAGAATCAGCCTGATAGGCAGGAACGTCCAGCACGTTAATACTGGGAATTGTTTCCCCATCCTCTGTTGTTATGTTCCCGGCATACATATATCCTGAGACACTAACATTTGTTAATATAGGTATTGGTGTAAAATTTGGTATTTCAGAAGGATTAGGATTAGCATTGGAACTCGGAATTATTCCAGTGTTTCCTCCTCCACAGCTAGCAATTGTAAGTCCAATACTTATTATTAATAAAATAGCAGGGTAAAAATAACCTCTTTTTAGTTTAAACATTAGCCTTTTCTCTCTCCAAAAAATTTTTAATATATTTCAAGGTATAGAATACATTTTTAAGAATTTATGTTATAGTTAGAATACGGAGTCTGCCCATAGCACTGTTTTAATCGGGAGCACTTTTGGTGCGGGCTCTTAAATTTAACTCTAACATATTCATTATAAGTTAAAACTCTTACAAAGCCTTATTTCTATAATTATCTTTAAATATCCTTCTTTTTAGAGACCATTAAAAAGTGAGGGCTGACTATTCCTCTGTAGATTTTCATCAAAAGTTGACCCCTGTAAAAAATATATATCCTCGGATTCCACTGGAACTATTATTGTATATTAGAGTAATTCTAAAAAGTCTTGTCCTAAATATTACAAATTGACATCACCTCTTGTGGATTATCAAAGAAATACTTTAAATTAGTAATAACAGCTTCTTCAAGTTCATCAA
>JAKJGF010000087.1 GCA_022704525.1 Bacillota bacterium
GATAATTTGAATTCTCTGGATTTTTCTTTTAAATATTTCATCGGTTCATCAGATATACTGACATGATTTATTTTCATCCATTTTTTCCAGATAGTGAACATTTTTTCATATCTATCCCATACATAGAAATCAAGTATAACCAGTTTACCCTGACTTTTTAAATTTTCTCTGGCATTATCCAGAGCACTCTTCCAGTCAGGGATCATAGTAAGGGAATAACTGAATAAAATTAAATCTGCCTTATCTTCCAGGGTATAATTTTCAGCAAAGGCTTTTAGCAGGGAAACATTATACCACTTATTTTGCTCAATCTTTTCTCTGGCTTTCCTTAGCATACTATCAGAACAATCCAGAGCATAAACCTTTCCTTTGGCACCAACTTTTTCCACCAGATAACGAAGATTCCATCCTGTTCCACATCCCACATCCAGCACTATCTGATTCTTCTTTAAATCCAGACTTTTCAAGGTTCTATCTCTGTCAAAGAGGAAAAAAGGACGGGACAGATCATATATATCTGCATGAAGACGATAATAATTTTCCATTGTGGAGTCAGACATAAATGACACCTTTAATAGCAAGCCAGCTATCAGCTTCTGGTAAAACTGTATGTACCTTTTTAAACGATTATATATTAACCTGTAACATTTAATTTCTGGTTTACTGCTGACTGCTGAATGCTAATGGCTGAAAATTTATTTATTTAAGTAATAAATATTAAAACTCCCATAAACTCCTGCCCTATCCTGGGTATGGAGGGTTTCAGACTTTTCTTTATCATATATAAAGAGATGTCTTATTTCCCTGGGCAGAATAAAGTTATAGAGGCCACTTCTAAAGATAACAACACTGCCTTTAGTGCCGGTACGATATATCTGCTTAAAGAGTTCTATAAACTCATTTCTCTTCATCCAGTCAACAGAATCCAGGAGATTAAATTTTGTCACTGAATTCTTAGGCCTGGTGGAAAGAAACATTTGCTGAGACGTATTTTTTATTACTACTTTATTTATATTTTTCTTCAAAAAATTGAAATTTTTCTCTCTCAAATATCCCGGAGCTACATCTCTACTCAAATATTTACCCATTACTATCATATGTAAGAAATAATTATCCTCAACAGGTAAATCTCCCAGAAGACTGTCCATAATATGTTCTACATAGGATGAATAGTCAATACAATTAAACTTTTTCACAAGATCTATCTGATGTTTATGAATCCCCATACAGGAAAGTTGCAGTGGGTTGGAAGCTATATATTTACCTATAGGATTAAATACTCTGGGTTTTACATTGCTAAGATAATATTCTTTTTGATTATCTGCCTCCATCAGTGCGTGCATAACTCTTTCTCCACCGGCCATTATTTTTGCATAGGTTTTGATTAATCTTAAGGCCAATCCCAGATGACCACACCTGTAAAAACCCTTTTCAAAAAATTTAATCTGTTTATCCCAGAAGCGTCGCGCTTCAGGAGATATATGTTCTCTAAGATAATTATAGTAAATACAGCGGTTATTATAAGATTTAGCTTCTCCAAAGAACTCCCAGAAGGCTTCATAATCAAGATTTTTTATTGCTGAAATCTTTAATTCAAGGAGGAAATTCTGTATGGGGTTAATATCCAGGGCATATATTAACTTTGGTGCTTCAATCAGGTAATTAAGCACATTACATCCTGCAGAAGTAATGGTTACTATTATATCATCACGATTTATATTCCATCCTTTTTTATCTACTTCCGGGTCCTCCCATACCTGATTAAAAACAAGACCTTTAAAAACAAGTTTTGCAGAATATTTTTCAATTAAATTTTCTACTTTTCTGATTATTTTAGGTTTTCTGCTGTATACTTCATCTATTACATCAAAATGGCTTATACCCCTTTCAGGGATTCTCTCTATAATATTTCTGATCAATTACCACAACTCCATTCTGGAATTATCACCTGTGTAAACAAGAGGAATATTACTTCAGGAGATAAATATTTTAAGAGCATCTTCTTTATTTATAATTTATATATAGCGAGATATTCCTTTCTATACTAAACTGATTATTAGCTATCAGCGTTCAGCTTTTTTCTTAAGCTGATTGCTGATTTCTAATAGATTTAAACATAAAGGTTTATCTTTATTAAAGTTATTAATTTAATAATAATAAAAATATCTATACATTTAAAATTATGTAAATAACATTAATAAATTCGAGATTAAACAATTAATTCCTTCTAAACTTTATGAAATCTCTTCCACTTCTCATAAGAACGGTTTACTCGTTCCGGATTGAAAAATCTACTAACTGCATCATAATATATTTCTTTCAATTCTTCCAGGGAAACTTCCCCGGAAGAGCTGAAATTAGGAGATATATACTCATATTTATCCTCAAAATCGGTCGGGTCTATACCATTTTTTTTAACATCTTCATAAATAGCAGTGCCTTCAAAGGGATTAAGTACCTGAAAAACAGCGGTATCTATAGCAGGATCCATTATATAATTAATAGTAGTGTTCATTTCCTCTACGGTTTCCGTAGGAAACCCCAGTATAATAAACACTCTTACTATAATACCTGCAGATGATGTAAAATGTATTACTTCTTTAAGTTTTTTAAGATCTATATTCTTTCTTATTTTCTTTTGAAGGCGTTCTGAAGCAGTTTCAATAGCATATGTAATAACAGTAGTGCCGGCAGCTTTAAGTTTAAGTATGAGATCTTTATTGATTATATCTCCCCGAAGGCCATTGGGAAAAGAGAAATTAATATCCATATGACTTTTTATTATCATATCACATATTTCATGAACCCTCTCTTTATTTATATTAAATATGTCATCCCATATATGGTACTGACACATACCAAAATCGTCGTGGAGTCTTTTAATTTCAGAAAAAACCTTCTCTGGACTCTGAAAGCGGACCCTTTTACCAAAGATATTATGACAGAAACTGCAAGCATAAGGACAACCTCGTGAGGTAAATATAGATGCAATTTTCCTTCTGGCATTAAAATAAATCGGTGAATGAGGATTATACATAAATTCACAATAAACTTCATTATCAATAAGATCCCAGGCAGGAAAAGGAATACTATCTAAATCTTCCACATAAGGTCGGGGAGGATTTTTATAAACATGTTCTCCCTCCCTATATATAATACCTTTTATATCTTTATAACTTTTTTTCTCTTCCAGTCTGTTTACAAGAAGAGGAAAAGTTATATCTCCTTCCCCATATACACATACTTCAATATTTTTATCCTGAAGAACTTTTTCTTTACAGAATGTTACATGAGGGCCTCCTGCAATAATATGTGTCTGGGGACATAATTCTTTAATTTTTTTTATTAAATCTGACGCAAAAGGCACTGCCCGGGAAACAAGACGAATACCTGTTATAAAAGGATTAAATCCTTTTATAAGCTCAGGTAAAGAGGAATAATCTCTTTTAAATAATCGTGTATCAAGTATTTTTATATTTCTGTCAGTTTCTTTTAAAAGTGCAGCCAGGGTCATAAGCCCCAATGGATGCACTATATCAAGAGGTGTCGGTTTTTCTATTCCCGGTATAATCAACTCCCTGTATTCATCTGCTTCTATTAGAAGAATGTTCATAGTGAAAAGTGACAAATGAAAAGTGAGCAGTAAATATACGTCTCACATCTCACGTCTCAAGCCCGCTCCCCCTTTCAAGTTCTCTGAGTTCCAGGAGTAATCTTTCTCCAAGGGTAATATTCCTTTTCACTCTATATTTAATAAGGTCATTAAATCTGTTTAAATAAACCTGAAACTCACTTTTCGAAATATTTTCACACATATATACAAAATCCCCATGGGATTTAATATGTTCTCCTCTCGGAGTAATAAGCCCTTTTTCTATAGCATAATCCCAGAAAATTGTCCCTGGCAGAGGAAGTAATGGTATTACTGCACAATTTAATAATTTATCGGCATTTTTATCAATAAATCTGTATGTAGCTTCCAGATCTTCTCTCTTTTCCACCGGTGCACCAACTATAAATGATGCAGTTACATCTATACAGTATTTCGCACAGAGATCTAAAATCCTCTGGTTGTCCTCTACAGTCTGGTCCTTCTGATAATAATCCAGAATTCTTTGAGAAGCTGATTCTGCTCCATAATATACCTTTGTTACATTTATATCTTTTAGCTTTTTACAGAGTTCTTCTTTAAATACACTGGCTTTAATATTAACATGAAATTCTACTTTTTTATTTATACCCTCTTCCAGAATAAACTTATAAATATTTTTAAAACGTTCTGAATCTATTACAAATGTATCATCTGCCACAGTAATTACCGGTATACCTTCAATATTAGCTACTAATTGAGACAATTCTTTTATGACATAACTGGAAGAAAAATATCTGAATTTTTTCCAGTACCTTGAAGGAGAACAAAAAGTACATTTATAAGGACATCCCCTGGATGTAAGAAGCGTGGGTGTCGGAGCTAAAGGTTGACAGAGATCTCTTCCGGGAAATGGTATAATATCCATATCTGCTATGAGTTCTCTTGGAGGATTTATAACAGTCCCGGTGTGGCCATGATAAACTATTCCCTGAATATTTTTAAGATTTTCCAGTCTGAACTCACCATCTTCAAGAAAAACTTTTATCAGCTCAAGAACAGTTTCTTCCCCTTCTCCAATTATCCCTATATCAAATACATCAGGAAGTATTTCAGGGAGAATAGTTATATGAGGACCTCCAATTAAGACAGGGATATTCAGGTTATCTTTAATCTTTTGTGCTGCTTCAATAGCTTTATGAAAATATACACTTAAAGAAGATATACCAATTATATCAGGCTTTTTCTCTATAAGATTTGAAATATTTTCTCTCTCAAGTATAATATCTTTAAAACCAAGGTATTTTTCAAGATAAGATGCAATATATAAGAGACCAAGAGGGGGAGCCTCATAATCATATACTGGCAATAAAGGAAGATCTTCTATTACATGATAAATACCGAATTTCATAATTTAGTGAGAAATGAAAAGTGAAACGTGTTTTCACCTTTCACTTTTCACTATTTTCTCCTTCAATATATGCCTTCCCTCTTTTGAAACTAAATCCAGACACTTATGAAAATATTCCCCTGATGTATCTTTATCACCCAGAACATCATAAATAAATCCCAGGGAATAATATCCTCTCACCTCAGAAGGGAAGGACCTTATAAGTTCATTCCAGGCATCTATAGCACACTTATAATTTCCTGATATTAAATGACAGAGTCCAAGTTTAAAAAGAGCTACTTTTTTAAACTCCTTATCCAGAGTAAGAATCTTTGAGAAACATTCCAGAGCCATTCTGATAGAAGCATTATTCAGAAGAGCAGATCCCATTAAAATATAATATAAAGAATAATCCGGAAAAAAATTTAAACCTTTTTTTAAGACCTTTACTGCTGTATTATTTTTATTCTCTCTCAGATATATCTCTGCAAGCAATGAATAAACATCTCTATCGGAAGGATTATATTTTAAAGCTTTCCATAGATATTCTGCTGCCTTTGAGAAATCTCCTTTTTTATAATATAAATTACCCCCGGCAAAATATAGAAAAGAATATTTGTCGGGGTCAAATTCTACGGCTTTTTCAAGATGTAATTTTGATTTATCATAATTGGTTCTGAGTAATTGATAAAGGGTAAAATGTAAATCAGGATTGAAAGGATCTCTTTCCAGAGCTTTATAACATTCTTCCACTGTTATAAGAGAGGGAATTAATAAAGCCATACAGAAACATGTATTAGCTACATCATTATATCTGGTAGACAACCAGAGGGTAATATCTCTGTAAATACAGGACAAAAATTCTTTCTCCATGATTAAATTTCTTTACCTGATTTATAATCCCTTTTCAGAGCATTAATAATTGAAGCAGATAAATCATTTATATTATAAGGTTTCTGAATAAAGCTACAGCCTTCTTCTAAAAATTCCAGAGATTTACCATTAACTCCATATCCTGTAGACATAAGAGCATTAATTTCAGGATTAATCCTTTTAAGAGCTTTAAAACAATCGTGTCCACTCATTTCAGGCATTATCATATCAATAATAACAAGATCGATCTCCTGCCAGTAATTTTGATAATATTCCAGAGCATGTTTACCACCTTTTACTGTTATAACTTCATAACCCAGTTGAGTTAAAAGGCGTGAACTAATATCAAGTACTACTTCTTCATCGTCAACTACAAGGATACGACCTGTACCGGATAGAGGTTTTCTTGTATCTGCAGAATCTTTTAAAATATGTTCCTCAGAAACAGGAAAATATACATGAAATACTGTCCCGTATCCTACTTCACTATAGACATGTATGGCTCCTCCATGATTTTTAACAATTCCGTAAACCATTGCAAGCCCCATACCTGTTCCTTTGTCCTTTTCTTTCGTAGTGAAAAAAGGCTCAAAAATATGCTCAAGAGTCTCTTTAGGAATTCCACAGCCTGTATCTATAACAGATAGCATAATATAATAACCTGGCTTAATATCAACAAGAAATCTTATATATTCCTGGTCTAAATAGACTTCTCTTGTTTCTATAGTTAGTACCCCTCCTTCCGGCATAGAGTCACGGGCATTAACGGCAAGATTCAATACAACCTGTTGAATCTGACCTGGATCTCCTGTTATTAAAGACTTTTCAACAGTAAATCTTTCAATAATATTGATGTTCTTATGAATAGTACGGCTTAAAAGTGAAACAACTTCACTTACTACATCATTTAAGTTAACAGTTTTAATAATAAATTTACCACGGCGGGAAAAACCAAGTAATTGTTTTGTAAGTTCCGTAGCACGGAGAGCTGCTTTTTCTATTGTAGTGGCGGCATCATAAATTATACTGCCTTCTTCTGATTCCATAGTAAGTATTGTAGAGTAACCCAGAATACCTGTGAGAAGATTATTAAAATCATGGGCAATACCTCCTGCAAGTTGCCCTATGGCTTCCATTTTCTGTGACTGAAAAAGCTGTTCTTCAAGCTTTTTCCTTTCTGTAATATCCTTTGCAATCCCGAGTAAACACCTTTCACCACGAACATCCAGATAACTTGCTGACATTAATACAATAACCTCTTTGGAATCCTTTCTACGAAAACTTAATTCCAAATCTGTTACTTTCCCGGATTTTTGAATCATTGAAAATAATTTTCCCTCATCTTCAGAATTTACCCATATGTTAAGGGTTTTAGATGTTTTTCCTATAACTTCCTCTGCTGTGTAACCCAGAAGATTCAAAAAAACCTCATTGACTTCCAGATATGTCCCATCAGGGATACTGCTTATGGCCATAGCGTCAGGGCTTATACTGAAGGCTTTAAAAAATTTCTCTTCACTTAAGCGTAATTTATTTTCTGCCTCTTTCTGGTCTGTAATATCAGTATGAGTACCTACCATCCTGATGGGTTTACCATACTCATCCCATTCGACTACCTTACCACGACTTTTTATCCAGTACCATTCACCAGTTTTTTCTCTCATACGAAATTCTAAGGTATAATTATCTTTTTTAAAATCAACATGTTCCATAATCTCTATATCATCAGGATGAACAAGACTTTTCCAGCTCTCATATGAAGGTTGAAACTCATAGGGTTCATATCCAAGCATGGTATAATAGCGGGGACTAAAATAAGCTTCACCGGTTAATATATTCCAGTCCCATACTCCATCATTGGTTCCTTCCAGAGCGAACTTAAGTCTCTCTTCACTGACTCTCAGGGCTTCATCTACTCTCTTTGTTTCGGTAATATCACGGGAAACCCCCATAACGGCTCTAACTTCGCCTGTTTCATCTTTAAGGGGAACCAATCTGGTATTCTGCCAGCATACATGTTCCAGAAACTGTTGTTTACTTTCAGATTGAACTACTTGCCCCGTTTTAAAAACTTTTTCCAGAAAATACTTTTGTTGACTGGCAAGCTCAGGAGGGAAAAGACTACTTCGGGGTTTTCCAATCAGTTCTTCAGGAGAACATTTAAATTGCTTTGCTGCAAAGCTATTTACATATTCAACATAATCATCTTTATTAATTACATAAATAATATCCTGTGATGCTTCAGAAAGAATTCTATATTTTTCCTCACTCTGCCGTAAAGCTACTTCCATGGTCTTTCTTTCTGTAATATCTGTCAGCATAATAGCAAGTTGTCCTTTTTGTGGCATATAGGCAATTACATCAGCATATTTTTTCAATTTATGAGAATAGCCCTCAAAATGAACAGGTTTTTCTGTAGAAACCACTCTATAAAAATTTTCATACCAGGAAGGATCAACATCAGAGAAAACTTCAATAAAGTTCTTCTCCTGAACCTGAGAGATACATAAACCAGTCATTTTCTCAAAGGCAGGATTTACATCCAGAAAACGATAATCCCTGGGCTTCCCCTCATTGTCATAGATAATCTCAAAAAGAATAAAAGCACTGAGCATTTCATTAAAAAGTGATCGGTATAAAGACTCCTTTTGCCAGAGTTTCTCTTCTGCATATTTTCCAGGGATATATTCAATTATGTCAGGTTCTTTTGAGGATATGTTTTTCATACACAAAAAATCCATTATTTTCAAAAAATCTGCCAGATTAGAGAAATTTCGCTTCTATACTATTCTTTCTCACGTATATCATTTCAATAAATATATTCTATCCTATTTTCATAAAAAATCAAGTCTTAAATTAATAAAAAGTAATGGCCATTACTTACAACTATAATAAAATATAATATAATTATTTAGATGTACTGTGTCTATATATGTTTATGAAAATTATGGAGAAACAGGAGGTGAAAGAATGTTTAATAAAAAAATTTTGTTTTTTTTATTAACTGCAACTTGTCTGCTCTTCTTAAATTCTAACTGCCTGGCACAGGTCAGTATGGAACCTGTTCTGTTGAGCAGTTCTAATATAATATCTCCAGGTTCTGTTCAGGTATCCCTTGATGGTAGAAAAATTCATCCAGTATTACTTAAAGAAGACGGTGTAATTTATGTCAGAGCTTCAGAGCTTTTATCTACTTTTGGTTACAAGTATAACTATGATAGAAAGCTAGGAATTATAAGGATTAGCGGCGTAGAACTTCCTGCCTGGCGGGCCGGTTATATTAATCAAAATGGCACTATGGATATTTATTTACCACTTCTCGAGACCCTTTCGTTACTTGAGAAAAGATATCTCTACAGTGATCTTTATGGAAAAGATGTAATTTCAATCAGAACAGATGAGTATGCAGATTACTATAATATTCCTGTTTATATGGAACCTTCAAAAAATTCAAATCCACAGGTCAGTGTATCTTCAGATCCTTCTAAAAGTAATATCAATATTAATGTGAACGTAAGTAATAGCCAGAGTAATCAGCAAACAATGGATCAGGGATATGCTTATGGAAGAGGATATGCTCTGCCGGATGTACCCGGATACAATAGCCCTATTACTTCAGTTCCTGATCTTTTAGCAAACTGTCAATATAATAACGAAGTAAGAGGATATGGTATAAGGACAAGACTCGGTCATTTCTCGAATTTTTCATGTACAGGATGGCCTTATAATAATTGGGGTTGGAGACCCTGCAGGAGAGGTTGGGATTGGGGATATCCCACTATTTACACACCGACTCTGCCTTTACCTATGTATTAAATAGTAATGCACAACAGCAGTCTCTCCGGAATAAAAATTCCAATCCAAAAATGGTGGCAAAACCGGGAACAAGTCAACACGAAAAGGGAGATGCTCTGGATTCTGGACCACCCAGTGCCTATGGATGGCTCAAGAAAAATGCACCGAGATTTGGTTTCAAGAATTATCCACCAGAACCGTGGCATTATTCTACAACCGGCCATTAAGGCGTGCAGTGGCGAGGTTACCTCGCCACTGCAGTATTTTAACGATTTAATATAGACTTTCCGAGGAACTGTGCAATTGTACCGAGTTCTCTCTCAATTCTGAGCAATCTATTATATTTTGACACTCTATCTGTTCTACAGGCAGAACCTGTTTTTATCTGTCCCGTATTACAGGCCACAACGAGATCAGCTATGGTTGTATCTTCTGTCTCGCCGGAACGATGTGATACTACAGCACTATAGCCGGCCCTCTTTGCAAGTTCTATTGTTTCCAGTGTTTCAGTAAGGGTTCCTATCTGATTTAATTTGATGAGTATTGAATTTGCAATATGTTCTTCAATACCTTTTGCAAATATTTCTTTATTGGTTACAAAAATATCATCTCCCACCAGTTGTATCTTATGGCCGAGCTTTTCAGTCATAAGCTTCCATCCGTGCCAGTCATTTTCTGCAAGGCCGTCTTCAATTGATACAATGGGATATTTCTCTACCAGTTTCACATAGAAATCCACCATTTCTTCAGGGGTTCTTGCTGATTTATCGGATTTACTGAAAACATATTTCCCCTTTTCAAAAAACTCACTTGCTGCAGGATCGAGAGCAATATATATATCTTTCCCCGGTTTATAGCCTGCTGCTTTTATGGCTTCCACAATAACTTCCAGGGGTTCTTCATTTGATTTGAGGTCTGGTGCAAATCCACCTTCATCACCAACTGCTGTATTATATCCTTTTTTGGATAGAACCTTTTTTAAGGCATGAAAGGTTTCAGCCCCCATCTTTATAGCTTCGGCAAAGTTCTTGGCACCCAGAGGAAAAACCATAAATTCCTGAAGATCTACATTATTATCAGCATGTTTTCCACCATTCAGAATATTCAGCATAGGGACAGGTAATGTTCTGGCACCGGGGCCTCCAAGATAACGATATAAAGGTAATTCTCTTTCTATTGCAGTGGCCCTTGCTACAGCCAGAGATACTCCCAGTATAGCATTGGCTCCGAGCTTTCCCTTGTTTTTAGTTCCATCCAGTTCAATCATTTTATAATCAATGGCAGCCTGTTCAAGAGATTCCATTCCCAGTATCTCAGGAGCAATTATTTCATTTACGTTCTGGACTGCTTTAAGAACCCCTTTGCCACCAAATCTCTTCTTATCTCCATCTCTTAATTCAACTGCTTCCCTTTCTCCGGTGGATGCTCCCGAGGGAACCATAGCATTTGCCGTTACACCACTTTCAAGTCCTACTTCCACTTCTATTGTAGGATTACCTCTGGAATCAAGGATCTCCAGAGCATCAATTCTTATAATTGTACTCATAAAAAAACCTCCTTATATAATGGTGAGAGGTGAATGGTGAGAAGTGAGAAGTATACACTTCTCACTTCTCACTTCTCACTTCTCACTTCTCACTTCACACCTTATTATTCTTTAAGCACAAAAACTATTCCTCTGTATTCAGAATAAAAATATTTTTAACCTCTTGCAACTTAATAAAGGAATCAGGGAAAATTACGAAGAATTTTTTATATATAAAAGGCGATAATTTGCTTTTCTATGTTATAATAATTCTATAAGAAATCTTAAAAGAATTTGGAGGGTATAAAAATGGCTGTAGAAGAAAGATCTAAACAGGAAAGTGTTTTTAGTTCTTTTGATATTAACAAGGTAAGAGAAGGTAGAGCAGAAGGCAAATCTTCAATAGACTCACTTATTTCAAAGGGTATGCAGGAATATGATATGGGCCAGTATATAAACCAGGTGGCTCAACAGGCTAAAAGCTATCAGGATCTCTGCGAAGATGTGAATAAACAGCTTAAAAAAACGCAGAAAGTGCTTTCAGAATCAAAAAATGGACTTACCTATGAAACCTATTCCTGGAAACAAAAAGTACTCCACAGACTGGGTCCCTGGGGACGGAAAAAAGCCATGGAAATGGGGGTAACCAAAACAGGAGTGGCTTTTACTCAGCAAAGAAAAACCCTTGAAGAAATGGCTATAGCCCTGGATAAAAGAAAATTAGAAGGTGAACAACTTGATGGCCGTCTTGAAAGTGATCTTAAAAAACTTCAGGAAATCTATAATGAAGGAAGTAAAAAGCAACTGGAAGGAAATAAAAAAGCAGGTCAGTGGAGACCACTGGCTATGGAAGCAAAAGATAAATTACAGCGTCTTGAAGAACAATTAGCCGTTGAAACTGACCAGGATAAAAAGGCTCTTCTTATACAGCAGGTTACAGAATTACAGAATGAATATAAAAGCTGTAAAGACAAACTGGAGGAAGCCTGTGATGAATTTACAGAAGGTATTTTGATGTTTGAATGCGGTCATGATCAGTACAAAACACTTCAGGTCTGGGGTGAAATAATTAAAGAGCAACTTAAAAATTATAAAGGACTCTCCATTCAGCTGAATACTATGAAAAGAACCATGCAGATGACCTATGATAGAATGGTATGGGCCATACAGGGAGTAGATCTTCAGAATGCAGCAGTTGAATTTATTGATAATGTTAAAAAGACCAGTAGTGAAGCCCTGTCATCAGTGGCTATGGAAACAAAAAAGATCAGTGAAAAGGTTTATGAACAATTAAAGAAACCCATTACAGAGGAATCAAAGAGAGAAATAGCCCTTCAGGCTATAGATGCAAGTAAGGAATTCAGAGAAAAAGCCATTCAGGAACTTTATGAAAGACAGGAAGAAAAGAGTGGAATTTCAACAATTTAGGTGTCAGGTGGCTGGCCTTGGAAGAAATTGAATTAAGAGGACAGGATAAAGACACATATATAGATCTAATAGTAAAATGTCTCCGGTATCTTATGGAGGAATTCAGGAAAAAGGACTATACAGAAATGGTCCAGTTTAACCAGCTGCTGATAAATTTCTTTGACCTCCTGAGATATAAAGATGAACCAGTAAAGGGAGATTTTCTGGGTATATTTGATACTATAAAAATAGACCCCCTTGACTGTGGATTTCCAAACTTTGAAACCAGATATCTTCTCTGGAGATTAAAAGAGTATGACCATGGTATAGAAAGGCTTCATAAAGAAGTAGCCATGCTGGATGAAGAGATCGGGAAGAAATATATGGATATATATTTCGATGAAACTACCTTTTCCTCCCTTCCACAAATACCTGTGTTAGATAAACTTATAGCCATAAGAGAACATAATGAGAAAAAGTTTCTCTTTGATGGGGAAGAGCCTAAATGGTTGAGAAGACTTGATTTTCTGAATAGGCTCAGAAATTTAGAAATCCCTATGGATCTTAATGTAAAGATTACATATCTCAAAACCGAAGGAAAGGAAAGATACTATCAGGCAATATTAAAAGGTTTTGATGATGCTAAAAAACTCTGGGCCTTTTATGAACTGGTCTTTTCACTTACGCCGGTAAGATGGAAAACAGAACCTATAGATCGAAACAACAGGACAAAACCTGATTTTTTGGAAAGACTCAAAAGCTTTTTTTCAAGAGATCCTGCCAATGTATATATACTTCTCTCAAATATGGACTGTGTCCAGACGAAACTTATTAAAAGATGCGAAATCGGACCTTTCTATTATTCTAAAACAGAGAATAAAAGATTTGTAAAAGAACTTTTTGAAGATAAGAAATTCCCTTTCCTTATGTGCTACAGAATAGAATATATAAGTGATCAGGATTCCATAGCTCAGAGTCTCCGCCAGTCAGGGGATGTTAAAGACCAGGCAGTTGGGCTTTTTGCAAACTATCTTATACCTGTAGTGGATAAATTAATCATAGGAACAGAAGATAATAAATCCACTGCCAGTGTTACCAAAAGTCAGAATTATTTCATCTGTCCCCAGGAATTGAGAAATGATCTTATGGCAAAGGTGAAATTTTACGATAATTTTAAGGTTCATGCAATTTAGCTGTCAGCTATCAGTAATCAGCTATCAGTAAGTAATTTTTATGAATAAGCGAATTTCTATAGATCCTGATATATGTCATGGACAGGCATGTGTAAAGGGTACACGTATTCCTGTTTATCAAATTGTTCGAATGTTGGCTAATGATGGTACAATAGAGGAGCTTTTAGGAGAATATCCATCGCTTAAGAGAGAAGATATTCTGGCCTGTCTTGATTATGCAACTTCTCTGACAAAAGAATATATTTCTCCTGAAAACTGGCTGCTGATTGCTGAAAGCCTAAAAATATAAAGGATAATCCGGAGGTAAATTATGAAAGTATCAAGTCCCCTTGCGATACAGGATGCAATACTGCAGGAAAAAATAGAAAAGGTAAAAGATATTCTTGAGAATGAAACTATAAAGGTCCTTGTGGGTGTCGAGAAGGTTCAGAGCGGTCGCTCTATAGTCGAGCGAGGTCGTTACAGTGACAGAACTTTTGCTGAAGCCCTTAATTCACTCTTTCCCCACTTAAAATACAGGAGTTACCGTGAAGAGGTCTTTGCCCTTGAAAGCCTTGAAAACTGCTGGGGTGCCTATCTCGCCCTTTATGAATCCCTTGAGAAGAGATTTCTCACAGAGAAAAGGCTTGATGAAGGGAAAAGTGATCTTGACCTTTCCGAAAGAGAAAAGGAGTTTATCCAGGTTTATTCCCTTTACTGTGGTGCCCTTATCGGAATGGATATACTGAAAGATGAAACAGGTACGGAAAGTGTTTCTACAGAGGAATTAAAACCCTTTAAAGTTCTTGGTAAAGATGAGTTCCTGCGGAATTCCATAAGTGATTTTATTGACTTTATAAAGAGTAAACAGGGTCGTCACAGTGTGGACAGTAAAGATAAATTACTTCAGAATACTGCGGCATACTTTAAAAATTATACCAATGCCATTCTATCTACCAGAGGAGATTACGAAGATATAATAAATTATTTCAATGTAAACGGCATAGATTTAAAAATCGGTGAAACGAAAATCCAGGGCTTTTCTCTTTCCCGTTTTGAAGAAAGTAAATTCCATGTAGAGGTTCCCTATAATAAAATTGTTGGAAATTCCGATATAAAAAGAATAGGACTTGAGGCCATCTATAATGTTATGAGTATGGGACCGGGAGAAACAAAAAATCCACTTATGCCTTTTATGCAGTATTTCATAATAATAGGAAGTTCAGGATGCGGAAAAACTGTTACTATTATGGCAATGTTCAATGAAGCTATGAACATTGCAAAAGCTCATGATCTTCCTGCAGAAGTAGTTATTATAATGGGCAGTAAATTTAAATCGGAATATCAGAATAAAAGTGCCAATGAATTCAGAAGGATCTTTACCGACAGAATCTGGAAACCTGATAAAAGAAGATTTGTATATATGCCTGATTTTGACACTATGATGCCTTCTCGTAAGGCAAAAGATGCCCGTCAGGAAGATAATCAGCTCGTAGGAGAAGCTCTTAATATTATAGATGGGCCTGAAACGCCCAGAACAGGCCATTTTGTCGTCTTTGCAGATGTAAACCTTGTAGGTGATGATGAAACTTCCTCCATAGATATTCTGGACCCTGCCATTTATACAAGATTTTTCAAAATAAGCGCAAAGGGTGCGGAAACAGAGGAAGATTACAAAAACCTTTTCCTGGATGTCTGTCTTGAAGATGCTATGAAGGAAGGATATGTCTTCATGGAGAATATAAAAGAAGATAATCCTTTCTGGACTTCGTACGGTTCAGATGAGTTGAATAACTATATATCCCAGAAATTGAAACAATATAAAGGCATAATAAAACCGGATGATTTAATGAAGGAAATTTCACAGCTCTGTGTGGATAATAAAGTTGCAGGTAGAGATGTAGCAAATATATCAAAAGAAGTGGCGAGTTACGGGAAATGGTTTGATAAGACTAAAATACCGGGCTTTTTCCGTATGAGTAATGAAGAAAAGATCAAAATCATACCAGAGCATTACAGGAAAGTTCATATAATTTATATTATGAAAGAATTGCTTTCTCTATTAAAACTCCAGGAGGGGCAGAAACAGAAAGACTGGTTAGAACGAAAAAAAAGATTGAAAGACTCTTATATTCTTGAAAAAGAAGTGCTCAATGAACTTGAAAAGACCTGGGAGAAAGAATACGAATCAAAGGAAGGTTCTGTTGTAATTTACGGTGACAAATAAAATAGGGATAAAAGTACTGAAAGATGACGATTTTGAACTTCTCAAGGGCCAGAAAATAGAGAATTATCTTCAGTTCTTATCCTGTGAAGGATATAACATAAAAAGGGAAGAACTTGAAGGACTCAGAATGGATGCCACCGGTTTCAGTCCTGATCTGGCAAAACAACTTGGGGAAGATTATCTTCATGGATATATTGTCATTACAACTGTAAACCAGCGTGATGATGTTATAATAAGAGATGATTATTCCTGTCTTCGCCCCTTTATAAACTTTATCTATTCTAACAGTGAGGTTTTTAATTTAATAAATGATATAACATTAAAAGAAGTTCTTATTGGTAAGCTCACCTGCTATTATGATAGAATGTTTCGAAGGCTTTTTGTCGAACTGAATCTGGACACACCGGGGAAAAGTATCAGAAGAATAAGAGAAATAAAAAAAGAAATAGCTACTCTAAGGGCGGATCCTTACAGGATGTTAAGCAAAGCCAGAACTGAAAAACTCAAGAAAATAGCGGTTGAACCTTATGATCTGTCTCAAAGGTTTCCTACCCTTGATCTCGTACGAATTCCAGAAGGAAATCTACTCCCTCTCAGGAAACAGGTTGAATGTTTAAGAGAAGCCAAACCTGAGGGAGATGTTTTTTATTTTGTAGGCCAGAGAAATATAATAATCTATTTTTCCAATGTAAAACCATCTGTGTATTTAGGAGATGATGTAGATATATTTCTTCAGGGGAATAACAGAAATCAGATTTTAAATATTCTTTTCAGACATGGTTTTATAGGTTTTAAGGAGGATCTAACAAATACAAAACTGGAAGAAATAGCCCGTGAGTCAATAATAAGCACTATAACTACCAGTTCCTTTCTCACCGGGCTTGAAACTGAAACAGAAATCCCGGCTGTTCAGATTACGGCAAAATTAAATGAATATAAGGTAATAAGAAACAAAATTACTAAAGATATAAATCAGAATAATATTCTCTTTCGAGATCTGGATTTTGCAATAAAAAAAGATCTTGTAGAACCAAAAAGAAACCGGATTGACATACAGGAACTCCTGTCTAAAATAGAACCGGAGAATCTGATAAAAATGTATCTCCACGATAACAGACGATTTAAACAGCATTTTTCTTCTGCCAGAGACGAAGAAAAAGTGTCTATCCTGGGCAAATTAATCTCATATTTAAGACAATCGAATCAGTCAAATCTGATAGTTAATACGTGGCTTGCGGAAAATCATTTTAAGATCTGTAAAGAATGTGGTATAAGATTTGTGATGTAAACCTCTCCACCTGCTTAATTACAATCTTTAATTTTTATTAAAATACCTTTGCAATTCTTCTATTTTATGTTAATATTACTAACTATCATAATATAGAACAGAGGAATCAAAATTATATCAATCAAACACAGTAAAAACAGCCTTGAGGCTACAGAAAAACGAAGTTCTCCGAAGAACAAAAAGATGGCGTATTTAAAGGAAGTTTTAAGTTAATTCCATGTCGAAATTTAAAGAATATTGCCTCAGGTATAAGAAGTATAAGCATTCATATTTTTTTGGAGTAGCCTCAAAGCTGTTTTATTAGTACACTTGATGAATAATTGGTATTACAATCAAAATCTTATGATGAATACAGGATATATTAAAGATCAAACAACACTGGAAAAAATATGTGTCTATCTTTCAGGGTGTACATATATTGCAATTGACACGGAATTTATAAGAGAACGCTATTACTATTCCCGTCTCGGCATCATTCAGGTGGCTTCGGAAGAAGTCTGTACTATTATTGATGCACAGGAAGTAAAAGATTTAAGCTGTTTCTTTGACTTACTGATTAATCCTTCTATAACAAAGGTATTCCATTCCTGTAAAGAGGATGTCTCCATATTCTACAGCTTATTCCAGAAAGTTCCCGGCCCCATCTTTGACACTCAGATTGCCGCTGCTCTTACAGGATATGAAGAACAGATGTCCTATGGAAAACTGGTAAAATCCATAACAGGTGTTAATCTGGGAAAAAATGAAACCTATACTAACTGGCTTCAGAGGCCACTCACTGATAAACAGATACAATACGCCCTTGATGACGTTCATTACCTTCCTGACGTATATTTTCATCTTGTAAAGCTCTTAAAAGAAATGGGGCGTTATGAATGGGCTCTTGAAGAATTTGAAAGGCTTGAAGAGGAAGAAAATTACCATCCGAAAGAGATAGAATCACAGTTCAAAATGCTTAATTCTAATAATATCAGAGGCAAAACCCGTAATATTCTTATAGCTCTACTCATATGGAGAGAAGAAAAAGCAAGACATTTTGATCGGATAAGAAAAGATATAGTTAAAGATGAAGCTCTTATAACTATAGCCAGAAAATGTCCATCTTCCCTGCAGGAGTTAAAGTTAATACCGGGTCTTTTCCCTAAATTTATAAAACAGTACGGAGAAGAACTTTTGGAAGTCATAAAAAAAGGGAAACAGCAAAAAAAATCAATAAAGATTCCACAAAAAATTCGGGAGATTCCCGAGGGAGCTACCAGTCTCTTAACTGCCTTTATAAAGAAAAAAGCCTCCGAAGAAAATATTGCTCAAGGTATTATAGCAAGAAAAGATGATATCGAAAAGTTCATCTCTCATTATCTTTATGGCACAAAATCCGATACAACCCTAATGAAAGGTTGGAGAAAAGAATTTATAGCAAAAGAACTTGAACAGATAATAAATGGAGAAGTGGCCATCAAATTTTCGCCGGGAAATAAACAGATCAGTCTTTTAAGGATCAGGGAGTGAGATGTGAGCAGTGAAGAGTGAAAAGTGAATTACAAATATCACTTTCAGTGGCCATACTCTTATAGTCTTTCCAGATATTTATAAATAACCATTTAAATGTAGCTTTAAATATTACATCTTTTTCCCTCCAGAGTATGGCCACTGAATAAATTTTGTGCAATCTTCTATGCAACTAGAGTATTTCTAAAAAATTTTGTCTTAAAGTTTCTCTACATACTCGTAACAGGTAAATAGTTACTTAATATTTTTCGGACATTACTTTTTGTACTTACTCTAAGTACCGCAACAGGTAAAAAAGTATCCAAAAAACATATACACCTGTCCCTGTCCGGGCTCTGGAGCAAAAGATATGCCGTCAAAGGAGAAAGTTATAACTTAAATAAATGCAAAACTGTATATTCTGTAATAACAGATTTCATTGTAACAGGATCATAGATTTTG
>JAKJGF010000320.1 GCA_022704525.1 Bacillota bacterium
TGAATACCTGAATAAGAAAGAAATTTATACAAAAAGCATACAAAAAATTATAAGAGACACTATTGAAGAACGTATAGAAAAAGAAAAAATTAACTTTAGTAATAAGCTTTCTAAGGACATTATCTTTTCTGCTATTACCCTATTAGTCCTTCTATCCGGATGGAGCGGTGTAATAATAAGGTTCAGAAAACAGATAGAAGCATATCAGAAAGCGGAAAAAGCTCTTAAAGAAAGTGAACAGCGTTATCATGCCATAGGTGAATTAATCCCCTTTGGTGTATGGGTCTTTAACCCTGATGGTGGAGTCATATATCTGAGTGACAGTTTTAGAAGGTTACTGGGTATAAGCCTTGAAGAATCCAAAAAATCAGGATGGCTTGACAGGATATCAAAAATAGATGCCGAGAGAATACTTACACAATGGAAAAAATGTGTCAAAATCGGTTCTTTCTGGGACTATCTTTTCCATTTAACAGGAAAAGACGGAAAAGAATATGCAATTTTAAGCCGTGGTGTTCCAATACGTGATGAAGAGGGAAATATAACCTCCTGGGCAGGTATTAATCTGGATATTACAGAACGTGAAAAAATGGAAATGGAATTAAGAAAATCCAGAGATGATCTTGAAAAAAGAGTCGCAGAAAGAACCCTTGAACTTCAAAAAGCAAATGAAACCCTGAAAGAAGAGATTTCAGAACGTAAACGGGCTGAAGGAGAGTTAGACAGAAGAAAAAAAGAACTTGAAGAAATAAACAAAGAACTCATCTCTAAAAATGATGAATTAGATGAATTTGCTTATATGGTCAGTCAGGATTTAAGAGAACCCCTGAGAAATTTAATAGCTACAGGTAATAATTTAAAAAATAAGCTCCAGGAAGGCATTAGCGAGGAAACAAAAATAGATCTGAACAGAATTTCCTCTATATCCAGAGGAATGGCATTATTTATTCAGGATCTCTTAACCCTCTGTAAAGGCGGTAAAAATGGTTTAAGATATGAATTATTTCCCCTTGATGAATGTGTGGAACAGGCCCTTTATTCCCTTGCAGTACGTATAGAAGAAACGAAAGCTACCATAAAGAGGGATCCTCTACCCGATATATTCGGTGACAGAATGCTTCTAACACATCTTTATCAAAATCTTATTGAAAATGCCATAAATTATGTACAGGAAGGGCCACCTGTTATAGAATTAACCTCGGAGAAAACAGAAAAAGGACTTGTTCTTGGCGTAAAAGACAATGGAACAGGTATAGATAAAGAATATATTGATGCCATATTTAAACCCTTCAAAAGAGATCCTTCCCAGGAGTTATTCTGCAGAACAGGTATTGGTCTGGGTATTGCCCGTAAGGCTGTAGAACAGCATGGAGGAAAAATCTGGGTAGAATCAAATGGAGGTAAAGGGGCACATTTCAGGTTTACCCTGGGATGAAAAAGTGAGAGGTGAAAGGTAAAAGCATAATGAAATAGCTTTACCTGTTACGCATCACATATCACATCTCACTTCTTTTCACTTTTCACTTCTCACTATTCATTTTCCAAACAAAAACTTCAAAACCTTCCCCATCCTTTTACCCCAGAAGAATTCATTATGTTCTCCCCGGTAATCCTTATAGTACCGCAGGTTTTTCCCTCTCTTAAAGCCTTTACTTTTTAAGATTTCACAGAGGATATCAGATTCTTCTACAGGGTCTATTTCATCTTCTTCATCCTTTTCATGAACTCCCATATCAAGCCATATCTTCATATCTTCCGGGTCAACTTCCCATTCTTCTGCCATAGTTAAAATAATCTGATCATCCCACCATATGGAAGGTGACATGGCGGCGATTTTTCCGAAATATTCAGGATGTTCCATAGCTGCATAAAGAGATAAAAGTCCACCCAGAGATGAACCTCCTATAGCAGTATCTTCACGGAAGGGTCTTACCCTGAAGGTATCATCAATATATGACTTTACTTCATCTATTAAAAAACTGAGATATAAATCACCATAACCGCCGCTCCCTTCGTTTTCATCCACAGAAGGAGTATATTCTTCATCTCTCCATTCGGTATTTGCTATACCTACTATAATAATCTCCTCAATAAGATCCTTTTCAATCAGTTCCAGAGCTGTCTCATCCATATTCCACCGCCAGGGACCTTCCCCGTATTCACTGAAGATATTCTGGCCGTCCTGCATATAAAATACAGGATAGTTTTCTTCCGATTCCCCGTAGGATGGGGGAAGAAATATATATATATCCCTTTCATTTGAAAGATATTCCGATTCAAACGTGTATACTTCTATCATATTACTGCGTCCGTCCTTTCCTATCTATAATATTTTCTCTAAAATTCGAGCAATTAGCGGGTTTACCTTTCATAAAAAAGGTTATATTATTTTTTTCATTAAACAGTCTTCTTTTCTTTATTTCATTTAGAGTAAGTACAAAAAGTAATGTCCGAAAAATATTAAGTAACTATTTACCTGTTACGAGTATGTAGAGAAACTTTAAGACAAAATTTTTTAGAAATACTCTAAAGATACTGCCAATATCAAAAGAAATCTCGGATCAAATCTTAATTTCAAAATCATTTATAGAGCTTTCCATTTCCCCATATGGCATGATCCCAGTCCAGACCATCTCCGCCGTCTGTCACTACAAGCTCCATAAGATCCTTCCCCGAAAGAGGGATTTCAATATGGAGGGGGTCCTGCCAGCCCCTTACTAAAGGACTTACATAAACCTCTTTTTTATCAAGGATCACTTTAAAAATAACACTTCCCCCTGTACCACATTCCTGCCCTATACCCAGATCAGATTTAAAATAAGTATAACTCTTATTTAATTTATAGGTTATAGTGGAATTTGAATGGGTAGAAAGACCGTAATCATAGGGGTAAAATTTTATAAAGATTCTCTCACCTTCCAGATTTGTATCTTTATGTAATTCTCCCCATCCCTGGGAAGATTTTAATTCCTGAATATGGCTTATATAAACCTCTTTTTTAAAATGACAGATATTGCCTGATATGATATAAATTATGGAAAAAATAAGTATTACTATAACTGGTTTTAAGTTACATTTCCTCAGGACATAAAAAGTAAATAAGAGAAATAATATAAGATTTAAAGCTGCTAAAAAAAGAGAAAGTACCTTACAGTTAATAAGAGACAGGAGGGGATAATTATTTTCCGGATAAACCCAGTGTAATACAATCATAAGACTTAAAAATAGATTTATACTCAGAAAGATATATAAAATCTTATATCTGAGATCCTTGAAAAATACTATAGCCAGAAAAAAGGTAAGAGGAAAGATATATCTCTCATGCATCCTTGTAAGGAGCATAAAAAAAGCAAAACCTGCCAGGGCTATACATTCAATAAGTTTTTCTTCATTTTTTTCTTTATAAAAAGTTATGAAGGTAAGAATAAATACAGAGATAAACATAATAAAACCGGCTTTTTTATATGTTATTATTCCCAGGAGAAGACTGTAATCAGAAGCATTCATACCATCACCTTTTGCCACAAGCCACCAGAGATTAAAGGCATTGAGAGACAGTTCCTGAAATGTTCCCGGTGTGTGAAGAATAATATTTACCACATCATTAACAGTATTATGAAAAATATGAGGTAAACAGACTATAAATACAGTTATAAGGCTTATGGAGATTCCTCTTATGATCTCCTGAAACCTGACTTTATCTCTGGAATTAAGTTCAAATATAAAAGGGATAAATATGGCATATTGTAACTTTATTATTACCGTAAGGGTGAGGAATATATAAGAAAAAAGGGGTTTCTTTTTAAAAGACAGAAAGAGAGACAGAAAGAAAAGAAGAAGTGGAACAGAATCCAACTGTCCCCATATAGCAGAATCTACTATTACAGCAGGATTAAAAAGAAAGAGGAGTAAAATATAAAAAGCTTTCTTAAAGTCAGTTCCCGGAAGAAGATAATAAAATAAAAGTAACCCGCACAGAAGATCTGTTATAAGAGGCGGTAATTTTATGAGTAATGTAAAATATTTAGAATCCTTTAAATCAGGTTTTACCAGGTAATAAATATAAGCAACACTTTTCAGTACATAAAGATAACCCGGAGGATAGGTATTACTCGTGTCATATCTCTGAATATTACAGACTCCGTATTTAAGAGCAGTTATACCCCAGCGTTTAAATCCATCTATATCACCACGGTAGCCGGGATGAAAACTAAAGGAAAGACGAAGAATAAAGGCTATTATAAGGGCCAGAAGGATATATAATATCTGATTTTTTGTGAGGTTCTTTATAAAACCGAACCGTCCTGATTGGATGGATTTTACTATC
>JAKJGF010000321.1 GCA_022704525.1 Bacillota bacterium
ATCGATTGAAGGTACTCTGGGGGGAATAATTATGGCTGTTTTAATTGCTATTCCTGTAGGTTATTTTATAAAATTTCCTTTTTATCATAGTTTACTTGGAGGCTTATGTATTGCTATAACAGGAGTAATAGGAGATTTTGGTGAATCTCTCATAAAAAGAAGCGCTGGCGTAAAAGATGCGGGTAATCTATTTGTTGAACATGGTGGAATGTTGGATAGATGTGATAGTCTTTTTATGAGTTCTTTTTGTTTTTACTTTTATTTAATTTATTTTTTCTTTAGATAGGACAATTAATGAAGAGAATATCAATTTTAGGTTCTACAGGTTCAATAGGGGTTCAGACTTTGGAGGTTATTTCTAATTTTCCGGAGAAATGTAAGGTTATAGGGTTGTCTGCCGGTAATAATATAGAGCTTTTAGCCCGTCAGATAAAGGAGTTTAAACCTCTTATTGTATCTGTAAAAGAAGAAGAATCTATAGATAGATTAAAAAAATTGATGGGTAAACATGTTCCTGAAATTTATGCAGGTATGGAAGGTCTAATAAAATTGAGTGAGAATAATGAACTTGAAATGGTTGTTGTAGCACTGGTGGGGCATATAGGCCTTATTCCTACTATCAGGGCAATAGAATCCGGTAAAGACATAGCTCTTGCCAATAAAGAAACACTTGTTATAGGGGGAGAAATTATAAAAGAATTGATTTTACGTAAAGGAGTAAAGTTATTACCTGTAGATAGTGAACACAGCGCTGTATTTCAGTGTCTGGTTAATAAATCTGGAAATGATATATCCAGGATAATCCTTACTGCTTCTGGAGGACCTTTTAGAAATACGCCGAGAGAGAAACTTGAGTATATTACTCCTGAAGAAGCTTTGGCTCATCCTACGTGGTCTATGGGGCCTAAAATAACCATAGATTCTGCTACACTAATGAATAAGGGTTTTGAGGTTATAGAAGCCAGATGGTTATTTAATGTAGATGTGGAGCAAATTCAGGTAATGGTGCATCCTCAGAGTATAATACACTCTCTTGTGGAATTTAAAGACAGATCGGTTTTTGCTCAAATGAGTCCTCCTGATATGAGGCTTCCAATACAATATGCTCTCAGTTATCCTGAGAGATGGGATGGCTCAAGATTAAAGCCTTTAGATCTTGTTGAAATTGGAAGACTTGAATTTGAAGCTCCTTGTATAGAAAGGTTTCCCTGCTTATCTCTGGCTTATAAAGCTATTAAAGAAGGGGGAACCAGTCCAGCAGTCCTTAATGGGGCCAATGAAGTTGCAGTAGGAGCTTTTTTGGAGAAAAAAATTTCTTTTCAGAGAATATATAAGCTTATATCTCAGGTTTTAGAGGAACACATACCGGGTGACGGAAAGTCCCTTGAAAGTGTTTTAAAAGCAACGAACTGGGCTATGGGTAGAACCAGAGAGTTAGTGGAGGAAGAAGGGAGTTAGTATTGTGTTGTTAATATTATACAATCTTGCCGGCATAACACCTCAGGATATAGGTTATTATGCAGGAGCAATCTTTTTATTTGGAATTATGATCATGGCTCATGAGGCAGGTCATTTTTTTATTGCTAAAAAGGTGGGCATAAGGATAGAGGAATTTTCCTTTGGATTCGGTCCTAAAATTATTTCAAGAAAAAGAGGAGAAACGACTTATTCCTGGAGAGCAGTTCCTCTTGGTGGATTTGTTCATATGGCAGGAGAAGATATAGAAGAAAGTGAGGCTAATGATACAGGTAGTTTTCAAAATAAGAGCTTTTTTGCCAGAATTATCACAATTGCAGGTGGACCTATAATGAATTATATGATGGCTATTTTAATATTCTTTTTGTTGTTTTTACTGATAGGTCAACCTGAACATACTACAGAATTAGGTCAACTTCGCCCCGGCTTACCAGCATATGAGGCAGGTCTTAAAGAAGGTGATATAATTCTTTCAATAAATGGCGAGAAGTTGGAATACTATGAAGGTATGAAAATGAGAAAATTAATTCATTCTAATGCCGGGAAAGAAGTTTCATTGGAAGTAAATAGAAATGGAAAAATATTACAATATAAATTAAAACCAACTTCTGAGGGGCAGATTGGATTTATCATGAGGTTAGGCCCCTACAGTACTATTCTGGAAAGTATTGTAGAGGGATCTCCTGAGGAACAGGGAGGACTGAAAAAAGGTGATCAGATACTGTGGGTTATGCTAGAGGGTAAAGAGCGGAAGAATTTAAATTATAATGAAGGTCTCCTATTAATGCAGACTATAAGGGCTTCTGGCGGTAAGAAGATCATACTTGGTGTAAAGAGAGATAAGGAAGAGATTATTCTTAGCTTTAATCCGGCTTTTAAACAGGTTGAATCTTCCAGTAAAGACTATGAAAAAGAGATTTCTCTTAATTTTTATCCGCGATATACTTATATAAGGCAGAACGTGGTGAATTCTATGTCAGATGCTATCTCAGAAGTATGGCGTTTGACTAATGCTTTTATGTTCGCCATACCTATGTTAATCAGAAAAGAAATTCCTCTGGATCTTACCGGCCCTGTAGGCATTGTAGTTGCTATGAGAGATGTGGGCACCTACAGGGGTATATACGATTATATATGTTTTGCAGCTACTTTGAATATATGCATTGGTTTTTTTAATCTCTTACCAATACCGGCTCTGGATGGAATGAGGATAGTATTTCTTATTATAGGAGCAATAAGAAGAAAAACAATTAATCAGCGAACAGAAGGTGTAATACATTATGTGGGTTTTGCATTTTTACTACTTCTTATGTTATTTGTAACTTATATTGATATTCAACGTATCTGGCGAGGGGAAAGTATTATACCCAGATAGAAAATGGTGAGTGATTAACATTGGGAAAGGCTTTAGAAATAGAGATAACTTTACGTAAAGCAAATCCTGAGGACTTATCTTATATTATTGATCTGGCCTGTGAGTCTATTATTTACAGTATTTCTCCTTTTCGTAATACCGATACAGGTAAAGCAAAAGAAAATAGGAGAAATGATTTAAGGGATATTCAGGAATGGCTTTCTCCCAATCCTTATGGTTTAGTGCTTGTAGCAGAAACAGAAAAAGGAGAAATTTGTGGACATGTGATACTTTCTATGGGATATTTTGGTATAACTGAAGACCTTATGGGCTGGATACTGGATATTACAGTAGCTCCATGCTTTCGTGGAACCGGTTTGAGTCAGAAGATTCATAATCTGGTGGAAATTATATTAAAAGATAAGAATGTAAGAGCACTGTGTCTTGGAGTTACATCTTCTAATATAAGGGCAGTAAATTTCTATAAGAGACTTGGTTATGAGGAAGAATATATTCAGATGGTAAAAGTATTATGATTGAAATAACCGATGTGAGTAAGATCTATAAATTAGGTCCCCATGAGATAAAAGCTTTACGTAATATTTCTATTACTATTAATCCAGAAGAATTTGTTGCTATTATGGGACCATCTGGTTCAGGGAAATCTACTCTTATGAATATTCTTGGTTGTCTTGATAAACCAACAGAGGGATCATATAAACTTGATAGTATAGAAGTGAAAGATATGAATGACAATCAACTTGCCAGAATAAGAAATTCAAAAATAGGTTTTGTCTTCCAGAGTTTTAACCTTCTCCCAAGGACGAGTGCATTGAAAAATGTAGAACTTCCATTAATTTATGCCGGTAAATATAATAGAACTGCCCTTGCAGAGAAAGCGCTGGAAATGGTGGGATTAGGTGAAAGGATTAACCATAAGCCAAATGAACTTTCTGGAGGGCAGAGACAGAGAGTTGCTATTGCAAGGGCCCTTGTAAATAAACCCTCCCTCATACTGGCCGATGAACCTACGGGTAATATTGATAGTATTGCCGGTGAAGAAATTATGGAAATATTTCAAAATTTGAATAATCAGGGAATAACGATAATACTTGTAACCCATGAAGAAAATATTGCTGAACATGCGAAAAGGATAATACGTTTTAAGGATGGGAGAATAGTAGAAGACAAAAAGGTAGATATAAGAAGAAATGCCAGGGAAGAATTAAATCTTTTACTGGCCTTAGAGGAAAATAAAGTTTATAAAAAATAAAGTATTTAGAAGGTTTTTTTATTACAAATATAGAAAACAATAATTTGACAGTGAATTATTTTGTGTACCAGGAGAGTTTTAGTGAATAAATTTTTACTTTTATATTTATTTAGTATTTCAGAAGGACATCTTGTTAATCAAATATTATGGTTTACAGGGGGCCTGCTTCTTATAGTAGTAGTGTCTTTTATGATTTTTCAGTTT
>JAKJGF010000088.1 GCA_022704525.1 Bacillota bacterium
TTTATGCATCACACATATTGACTTATGAATAAAAAATCTATCAATATATTACTCATATATCTATCCTATGATACCGGTGAAACAGGAATTGAAAAAAAAGAACTTCAGGTGGGTCAATTATATCTGGCAACTGTCCTCAAAAAAAAAGGTTACAAAGTAAAACTATATTCAGCCATTTTCCCGGATCTTGAAGAAATAATTCAACTTATAAAAGAAGATAATTATAACGTCATCGGTTTCTACACCACATCAAACACAATCCACAGAGTTACTACTATGATTAACATAATTAAAGATTCTTATCCTTCTATTTATATATTTCTTGGAGGCCCCCATGCCACTGTTTTAGATAAAGAAACACTTCTTGAGACCAGAGCAGATCTAGTTATGAGACATGAAGCAGAATATACCTTTCTGGAAGTAATGGAATATTTTTATGAACATAAAGGAACCCTTCATGAGATAAAAGGCATAACCTGGAGGAAAGGGGAAGAAATTATAAGAAATCCTGATAGAGAATTCATTAAAGATCTGGATAATTTACCTGTACCAGACTGGCATATACTGGAAGGAGATATAGCAAAAGAAAACCTTCCCTATCCTTCCATAATAACAGGAAGAGGATGTCCTTTTAGCTGTACCTTCTGTTTTGAAGGTTTCACAGGAAACATCGGTCGCATGAGAAGTGCAGAACACGTTATAAAAGAAATAGATCTCCTTCTAAACAACTGGAAAGTAAAATATATTAAATTTGTGGACGATATTTTTATTCTGGACTCTGAAAGAGTAGAAAAAATCTGTTCAGCTCTTATGGAAAGAAGAGAGAAAAAATATAATTTCTACTGGTTCTGTGAAGCACGGGTGGATATACTGGAAAACAAAACTTACCTTCTGGAAAAGATGAAAAAAGCAGGTCTTGCTGTGCTTCAGATAGGAGTAGAAAGTGGAAACCAGCATATCCTTGACATCTACAATAAAAAAATAACCCTGGAACAAATAGAACATGTAGTAAGAGAATGTGTGAAGGCAGATCTATTCTGTATAGCTATAAATGTAATAATAGGAGGTCCCTTTGAGACAGAGGAAACAATTAAAAAAACAGTAGATTTTGTCAAAAAATTAATAAAGCTGGCTCCAGGAAGACTTATCTGTTACAACAGCCTCCTTACACCCTATCCTGGAACAGAAATATACAAAAATCCTGAAAAATTCGGTCTTAAAATTATAGATCCCTCTTTAAAAGACGGTCAGACAGAGGAAACCTGTTCAGTGGAAAGTGAACATATGAATAAATATGATATTTACAGAGCAAAAATATATCTTCAGGAAGAAATATATAAAACTATGATAGAAGAGATAGATAATATAACTTCAAAACAGATAGAAGATCACTTTTGTTTAACTGAATACGGAATAAAAACCCCATGGTACAAACTGCTTTCTCTGGATAAAGGAATAAAGAGATATTTTAATCTGCTTCTTCCTTCTCTTTACAGGGGTATAGAAGACATCCTGCCTGAAGAATTAGGAGACTGGTGTCCTCAGAGAACTTATCCAATGAGATATAAAGATAAAAGAATCATACTGGATAGAATAAATGGCATAGTAGAGCTTACTGAAGAAGAAAGTATAATCTATAAATATAGCTCAGGAAAACTCAGTTTAAATGAAATAATAGAAATTCTAACTAAAAAACTCGAAAAATCCGAGGAAGAATTAAAAGAAAAAATGCTGAATTTTTATAAAAAAATGAATAAAATTTATGCTATAATATTTTTAAGGCTCTAAAAAAATCTTCTTCCCCCTAAAAATCTCACTTTATAATAATCATCTGAAAGACTGCTTATTTTTACACAACCTCCTGAAGAAGATGCATGAATAAATCTGGACTCTCCAATATATATGCCTACATGGGAAGCCCCATAAATATAGGTCGTAAAAAATACAAGATCTCCGAGACGAAGATCTTCTCTCTTTACAGGTGTTCCTTCTGTAAATTGCTCATCAGCCATTCTTTTAAGTTTTATACCATTCAGGGCAAAAACTGTTTGAACAAAACCTGAACAATCAAAGCCCCTGGGAGTAGTTCCACCCCAGACATAAGGTACTCCAAGAAAACTGTAAGCAAGCTGAACCACACTGGCAGCAAGGCCAGAACCTCTTGAAGAAAGAGTAGTATAATGAATATTCTGATGGGAAGAAAAAATAGTAGCTTCTACCTGCTGAGAGGATGAAGTACTTTGTGTTTCTTTTTGTGATACCTGAAGAGCTTTAGCCTGTTTTTTCTCTGTAGAAGGTTGACCTGCATAACATTCTATATAATCATAATAGATCCATCCCTTTACACCATCACTGAAGGCAACATATATCCAGTCACCCCTGCGATCCAGTACATATATCTTTTCATTATTAGAAACAGTAAAAAGAATACCTGAATCAAAGGAAGGTTTTTTTCGAACATTTATTTCTTCACCATAGATATAACTTTTCTTTATATAATGCTTGGGAGTATAAGAGGAAGAGGGAACTGATGAAGAAGAACCCCCCAGAAAATCTCCTTTAATCCATCCTTCATAACCATCAGAAAGTCTTATATAACACCATTGTCCTCTATCTTCAATAATAGAAACTTGCTCCCCTTTATTAAGAACACAGATAATTCCATCCTGAAGAGAGGGGCCTGATCTCAGATTCACGTCAGATGCATTTACAGTGGCAGAATAACCTGATGAACTATTATTCTGGACAGGGATATAAATTACGTCCCCCGGCATAAGGACATGATCACTGGAAAATCCATTTGCTCTTGCTAAATCTTCAGATGTAAGGCCATAATGATCTGCTATAACTGACAGAACATCTCCTGATTTTACCGTATACTCATCTGCCAGAACAGGGGAAATTACACAAAACGCAAAAAGAAAACACAGAAAATAAGTTGTCCTGTTAAAATACATGAGAATCTCCTTTCGATAATTAAAGAGTTATCATATTGCTTTTAATCCAATTTACGAATCTCTGCATAAAAATAATATTATCTGCTCGAAAATTTTTACTCTTTACTGATACTTTATAAGTGCCTGCTACACTGATAAAGTATTTTTTAACACATAAGTTGAGGAATTAAATATAAAATCAAATTTTTTTATATAAGATATTTTTTATCTCAAAAAACTAAAATTATCTCAAAAAACTAAAATTATTTGCTGTTAATTCGACGTAATTTAAAATTATCCTTCTATACTTTTAAATATTTATTTAGACGATTATAGTAAATTTAAAATTTTTCTTATTTTTGCACAGAACCATTCATGACAGAAATCTGTCACAAAAGAGAAGGAAAGTCTTTTTGACTTTCAGAAGAAAGCAGGAATGACAAGGTACTGACTAATATAGACATTGAGTTTACGATCCCCGGGGAAAGCCCACGAATTGATTCGTGGGATAGTGTATGGGGCAGGTGAAAGTAAAATTATTCTTGAAAACCTTGAAAACGACGTAAAAGAAATGTTATATTCAGGTAGGAGATGACATTTATATGAGAACCTGTTCTGAAGAAAAGAAAAATAAAATTAAACAGACTATGGCAGAAACAAAGGAAATGGGAATAAAGACAACAATAACCACTTCAGCTGGTGAGAAATATAATATATCTAATTCGTAGGTAATTCAGTGTAAATATAACAGTGATATGAGGAAAAAAAAAGTAACTAATAACAATCAAAGCATTTTCATTCTACCGGCGGTAATCCTATTATTTCTTTCCATAATACTTCGTCTCCCGGGAGATAATTCATTTTACAGTCTGGAAACAAGCAATTTTACAGCCCAGAATATACCTGAAGATACAACATCAGTACCGCTTCTTCTGTGGGAAACCTTTAGAAACCTTTTCTGGATTTATGTAAAAGGATATTTATTACCTGTATATTTACTGCTTATGCCGGGAATTTTTCTTTTATCTCTTTCCCTTTCAGGAAAAAAACTTCAGGAACTATTTACTGAAAAGATAAATGAGAAGAAATTTCTCCTCCTTCTATTTATTATATCATTTCTGTTGATTCTGGGAGGTCATTTTTTTATAATCGGCCATCCCCATGTAGTAGGAGACGAATTCTGTTATATATTTCAGTCAGATCTGCTTGCCTCTGGCAAACTCTATGGGTCATCTCCACTATATCCTGATTCATTTCATAGCTGGAGTATCATCAATGATGGCAGATGGTACAGTAAAACCACAACAGGATGGCCATTTTTACTTGCTTTCGGGAGAATAATAAGAATGGATTTTATCATAAACCCATTCTTTTCAGCTCTCTCTCTTGTAATACTTTATCTTCTGGGTAAAAGTCTGCTGGGAAAGACAGGAGGAATATTAGCAGTATTCTTCGCCCTTTCCTCACCCCTGTTTTTTCTTCTGGGCGGTACATATTTTCCTCATAATACAGCAGCATTATTGTGTCTTTTCTTTACCTGGACACTTATAAAAAGTGAAGATGAAAAAAGCGGCTGGTTTTACCCTGTTGCAGGAGGCATAACAGCAGGTTTTCTTCCCCATATCCGTCCAGGAGATGGTCTTGTAATGTTCCCTGGTAATATTCCTCTTATTATTTATCTTTTCATTAAATCTGAAAAGAAGAAAATTTTTCTTTCAAAAATGTTCATCATCTTTTTATTATTCCTTGCAGGAGCAGTTCTTTTACTGATGATTAATAAGATACAGAACGGAGATCTATTCCTCTTCGGATATGAAAAATATGATCCTGAAGATAAATGGGGTTTCGGTGTTTCAGGTCATACACCGTTAAAAGGCCTCTGGAACAGCGTATTTTCTTTTATGCGTAACAGTTTCTGGACAGTTCCCTTTATATTTATTTTTACCCTTTTATCATTTTCACGAAAAGAAATGAGGCTTTCTCTGTTGCAGGTGCCGGCAATACTCTTTATAGTATCATACTTTGGTTTTTATAGCACTGGAGCCTTTGAAATAGGTTCACGTTATTATCTTCCTCTTTTTATGTTAATACTGGTACCTGCTGCAGGAGGTCTTCTCTGGATGAAGGAAAGATGGGGAAAAACAGGTATACCAGGTTCTGACATGTTTATCCCCTCTTTAATGACAGGAACGATAATCTTTATGGTTTTCGGAGTCTATCCTCCCATGTTTTCTACAGTCAATCTTCAATATAAAGAAAGAGGAAGAGCTGCCGGTTGGATTTCAAACTATAATACTGAAGGAACCTCACTCATCTTCTTACGAGTCCATACAGATAAAGGGAATATGTTTTTTACACGTAATCTCTGGCAATACGAAAAACAAAAAAACATAATGGTTTTATATCTCACTCCAGAGGAAAACAAAAAAGTGATAGAAAATTTTCCACAGAGAAAGATTTATATGACAGATTATGATAGAGTAAGCAGAAAACTTATCATAACAGAGAATTTTGATAATGAAAAAAAATCAAAGAATTATCTTCTGGCGGCATATAATTATATAGAATTTGATTATGATAAAGCCATACTGGCCGTCGAAGAGGCTCTAAAAATAAAACCAGATAATCCGGAAGCATTAAATCTTCTGGCCATGTTATATGATGCAAAAAAAGAATATCATAAAGCCATACCTATCTATGAGAAATTATCTGAAATAACCCCTTACAGAGATAATGCCTTATATCAGCTCGGCCTGAATCTGGGAAAGATGGGAAAAATAAGGGAAGCAATAGAAACCCTTGGTAAGGTAAGTAATTCCACGGATAAAACACTTGCCGGACAGGCTCAAAAGTGGATTGAGTATTATGAGAGAAAATAGGTAAAGGAAGTTTTAAGTTAATTTTATGACGAAATTTGAAGGACATTGCATCAGGTAAAGAAGTATAAGCATTCATATTTTTTTGGAGTAGCCTCAAGGCTGTTTTATTAGTACAATTGATAAATAATTGGTATTACACCTTGGAAAATATAACTGCAAATATTTGAGCCATATTGTCATAAAAATTTTTCATCTCCTGAAAAGCATGTTCAGGTGATAAAGAAAACTTCTCTTTAAAAAGTTCTCCTATCTCCTGGAGTGTAATTTTACCGGCACTGTATTCATAAAGAAAGGATCCACGTTCATCCATAACTACAGAGGTGCCATCTCCCCTGTTTATAATACAGAAGTTATTTTCATTATACATAAGTTCATATGTTCTCAGGGGATGCCAGTTATATACATCTTCCGGAGGTATGTCGTAATAATCCCTGTAGACACTGTATCTTATGAGGTTATAAAAAACTCTTATTCCCGGATCCAGTTTCATTACGTCCATCCAGAGGCTTATATTTCCATATCTATGACCCACTTCAATATGGCGGAGGATGGTTTTTCTCGGTATAAGAGGAAAAAGCTGTCTCATTGCTTCTTTAATGGATTCCTCAAATTGATATTGCAATCTTGTAAGGTCATATTTATTAAAATGTTCTGTTTCGGTAAAGGGAACCTTCTGGACGGAAAGACCCCTCTTAAAATCAGGATCTATAATTTTTAAACCGTATTTTTCGGGATTCTCTTCTATGGCTGTCATAGGATAGGGAGAAAGCATTATGCCACCTGTGCAAAAAGCTCTCCCCGGAGCAAGTTTAAGAAGTTCAATACAAAAATCAAGGCTGGATTTATAAGTATGAGAAGATTCAAAAGGACCTCCCAGAATTACATTAAAAAGAACAGAACAAACACCTGCCTGTTCACAGTAAGATATGACCTTTCTTATTTCTTCATGATTAATCTTCTTATTATAAAGGTTAAGTATTTCCGGGTCACCGCTTTCCACTCCTAACTGAAGATAAATAAGTCCCGACTCCACCATTTCATCAATTAAGGACAGGTTTTTAGAAAGGACATTAACACGACCCAGGCAACTCCATGCAAAATCATAACCCTTTTCCCTTCTTTCTCTTAAACCCTTACAGATAGCTGAAATCCTCCTGGCCGATACGGTAAAAGTATTATCTATAAAGGTAATAACCCTGCCGGGACAGGTATTAAGGATATAATCTACCTCGGCCATAACATGCTCAACACTCCTGAAACGATACCGTTTTCCCCTTATGCCATCGAAACAGAAAGCACAGTTAAAAGGACAACCCCGGCCTGTCAAAATCCTCGGGAACAACTGTTCTAACATAAGGGATTCGGGGGAAAGTAATTCCCTCAATGGTATGGGGAGAAGATCTAAATTTTCAATCAAAGGTGCATCGGAATTTCTTCGAAGTTCACTACCATCTCTATAAGTAATGCTTTTTATCCCGGAAAGCTCTCCTTTACCCTCATAATAAAAACTCGCAAGGGATAAGAGTGTATATTCTCCTTCACCTCTCACAACAAGATCTGCAGGACATTCCCTTAAAGCTTCCAGATCTTTATCTCTCTGAGAAATAGAAACATGAGGCCCTCCGAGAAAAATAAGTGTAGAAGGTGAATGTTTTTTTATCCGGGAAACAAGAGCTATGACTCTGTATATATCTTCAGTAGTTGTATAAAAAGCAAGAATTCCAATATGTTCATTTCTTACAGTAGAAAGAAGATCATCGGGATCAATATAATCACTTGATATAAGCTTTACAGAATATCCCCTTTCGTAAAGCATTGTTGCCATAGAAAGATGACCCATTTGAGCAGGATTTGTCTTATAACCTTCTTTTCCAGGGTTGTAGCCCACAGTGATGAATAAAATAGGGTTTATGGTTTTATCTAACATAAAGATGCGTAATTGGTGATCGGTAATTGGTGATGAGTGATACGTAATGCGTAACAGAGGCGAATACAGAGGTTCACCCCTACACCATAAACCCATTCTTTATTACAGTTCACGTTTCACGTCTCACGTCTTTTCACCCTTCACCTCTCACATTACTAACTCTTTCTCTATAATTTTCCTTATACGCCTGTTTTCTCTAATATATTGTTCTCTCACATTTGAAATCAATTTCTCCAGGGGTATATCCGGAGAAAATCCAGGTTTTTCTATAAAATCTATAACTTCATATAAGAGAATTAGAAAAAATTGACTCGTTTCTATGGATAATTCCCTCACTCTATTCCGTGGTAAATACTTTATATCTCCCTTTTTTACATCAGGGAGATCCTTTAAATAGGTGGTGCCCCATAAGAAATTTAAATTACCTGTCTGAGGAGCTAACATACTATCTTTTTCGGTACCAGTATAAGATGAAATAGCTTCAATGATTACTTTAGAGAGAGTATTTACTTTTTCATCCTGTATTTTATAAGAATAATAAGGGAATACCCCCTCCAGTATACCTTTATTTTCAAGCATCTTTTGAATCTTTGTCCCATGGTATATCCTTAAACGCTCTATCCAGAGAGGAGAGGCATAATTATATTTCTCATAAAGCAAATTGATTACAGATAAGCTCTCTTTTACTTCATCAAAGGTTGTAAAAGGCTCAAATACTATCAGTCCTACCTGAAAATCAAGATCCATTCTGCTCATTATCTCTAAAGACTTCATATTCATTTCTACTGTTATAGCTTTTCGAAAAAGCTTTAAACTCCTTGGTATAAAAGATTCTGTTCCTACAAAAATATTATGAAGTCCTACCTCTTTTAATCTGGTAAAAAGATCATAATCTACATCATTTGGTCTGCACTGAAAATTAAATATAATATGTATATCTCTTCTTTCAAGTTCATCGGCAAAATCGTAGTACCAGATTTTCCCTTTATCATGAGGGACAAAAAAATTATCATCATTAAAGGCTATAATTCTGGCTCCATATTTCTTAAAAAGTTCCTCTATTTCACCTACAACATTTTCAACTGTTCTACCACGACGAAGATTAAAGTTATAAAAATGATATACACTGCAAAAGGAACATCTGCCATAACATCCACGGCTGGCAGAAACCATCATTCTCCGTTTAAAAGCATATAATATGGTTTCTCTGAGACATAAAGGTTCCAGAGGAAGTTCTTCTTTCATAAGTTTTTTTCTGTGAGGATATGGAAGAGTATTTAAATCAGATATAAGAGATCTTGGAGAAGTTTCCACTATTTCTCCATTAAAACGAAAAGCCAGTCCTTCTATATTTTTCCAGGTTTCAATTTGATTAAACTTATCTAAAAGCTCTAAAAGAGTTTTCTCACCTTCTCCCAGAACTATACTATCAACGAAAGGAAAACATTCCATAATACGGTCAAAACAGCTTGTAGGTGTATGGCCTCCCATAATAAGAAAAGATTTTATCCCCTCTTCTTTTATTCTTTTCATAATACTCAGAGTCAGATCTAACACAATATAATAGGAAGCTGAAAATCCGATTATTGGATATTCTTTCTCCTTTAAAATAGAAATAAATTCATCTATATTGCTATCGAAATTTAAAAATTGCAGATCAACTTCATGTCCGTATCTTACCAGATAGGAAGATAAATATCCCACACCAAGTCCATTCCATATGTGCAGGCCTTTATGAACTTCTACCAGTAGTATCTTCATAAGTCACCTCCAGAATATAAGAAATATTAAAAGAAACATCTAATCCAGGTGAGCTTAACTGGAAAGCATCTCTTTTTCTATAATACCATCCAGACGGGCCATCTCACAGAAATATTTTTCCCTGATATATGAAATCAATCCACTCATTTCCATATCTGGAGAAAAATCAGATTTTTCTATAAAATCTATAACCTCACAATTAATTCTCCTCACTATAATATAATCACTGGTTTCCATAACGCTCCACATAAAGTAATTGATGGATTCGGGATAAATTTGCTATGGCAGCACCTTCTTTGTGTTCATTTAACAGTTTAATACAGAGTTCATTAGATAACTTTCTGGCCTCTTCCGGGGAAAGTCCTGATTTAACAGTGTAATCATACACAAAAGCAAGGTCTTGACCTTCTATTGGTTTTATCTCTTTTAGAAAATATTTATCAGGGTTTTTTACTATATCTGTGTATTCCTCAAGTCCAAAAACTGCATTTGGTGTGGCAGAATGAACCTTAGTCTGATTTCGAAGAATAAAATCCACTGTAAGCCTTGCTTCTTCTTCTGTTTCAGAAGGAAAACCTGTAAAAAACCAGGCATAATTCCAGATACCTGCTTCTGATGTATAACCAAGAACCTCCTGGAAATCTTCTATATTATGACCTTTAGACATAAGTTCTAACAATCGAGGAGAAGCAGACTCAAGACCAAAGCTGAGCATACGGCACCCGGCAGAAAAAAGTAACTTTGCCAGTGGCAGGTCAAGACTCTTATCAACTCTTGCATAAGCTTCCCATATAATATCAAGTTTACGGTCCAGTATACCTCTGGCAATATCTTCGAGTCTTTTAGGAGGTATAGCTTCATCGCAGAAAGAAAAATATTTAAATCCTTCCCGGCTCATTGATTCTATATCATCAATTACAAGCTTAATATCTCTGGGACGATATTTACCCCTGTAAGTATATCTGTGCTGACAGAAAGCACATTTATTCCAGTAGCAACCCCTTGCTGAAAGTATTGAAGCAATTTTAAAGGGAGAGAAATATTTATCCAAGGGAAGTCCCTGGAAATCAGGAGCAGGAAGTAAATTTATATCAGGAGTTGTAATTGTTTCATTAAAGATCAGTTTACCATCTTTATTCTTATATATAATATTGGGAACAGACTCTAAGGTTTTATTTTTCTCCAGGGCCTTTAATAATTCAACTATTGCCACTTCTCCTTCATATAAAATAATGCTATCAAAAAAATCAAATAGAGGTGAAGAAGGAAGAAGTCTTGTACCAACTCTTGTAACAACATTACCTCCTATACATATATGAGCTTCAGGAAAATTTTTCTTTATCATACTGGCCAGGGTCATTGCAGGAATCATCTGAGTAAAACCTGATATAGATATACCGTAAAAATCCGATTGCTCAACCTTTAAAGAAGGAATAGTAACTTTTTGAAAATATTCATAATAAAGATTATTTTCCGGATCATTCATAGCATCTATAATACCCTTTGTAGAATAAGCAGAATATTTCTGTCTGAGATAATAAAAGTCCAGTAAAGTTGGGAAATAAGCATCTCCAAATATATGATATGCTTCAAGAAGAGCACAAGAACTGAGTTTATAGAGATCAAAATCAAAGAACCTGTTACTATCTCTCATAATTTCCTTTGAAACCCTGGCCTGACGAATAATATCCTCCGAACCTTCCCAGCGTGATAAACACGTCATTTCAAGTTCTTCTTCTTCAGATCTATTCTGTAAAGTCCTTAAATACTTTAATCTGGCCATAATCTTTCGAAACATATCCCTCTGAACGGCAGTAGAAGTAAAGTAATCCACACATTCAATATTAATATCCCTCTGTGTTACACTATGTCCTTCACGCCTCAGAAGAGCAGTTAATACTGGAAGACTCAGATAAGGTTGATAGGGAGCCCAGTGAGGAGGAAAAATTAATGTAATTTTCATCGAGTTATTTCTCCTTTTCCATAAAATATATTTCCTTATATATTTCTGCAGACTTATTCCAGAAATGCTTATATATGTTAAGAAATCTGAAACAATAATCATAAAACACTTCAAATTTCATATCCTCATTCAGATAAATGTATCTATCAGGTTTAAACTGGGTAAAAATAGAATAATCTTCAAGAAGAGACCAGTCCATATCAGGACTGACAAACCCTTTCTTTAAAGCATAATCCCATAATTTAGTTCCGGGAAAGGGAACTACAGGACATATCTCAATCTCAGTTATCTTATCTTCATTTTCTTCAAGAAAATCATAGGTCATCTGCAGATCTTCTTCTTTTTCTCCAGGCATACCCAGAATAACAGAAACTGTAGTGTTAAGACCATATTCTTTACACAGATTCAGGGCACTTTGATGATGCTCAACTGTAGACTGGCCTTTTAACATCTTTAAGATAACTGGTGAAGCAGATTCAATTCCTATAGCAACTCCGGTAAAACCCATTTCTTTTAAAAGAGAAAGCATCTCATGGTTAAGGAGCTCTGATCTGACAAAACAACTAAAGCCATAAGGCGGCCGGAGGCCTTCTTTAGAAACAAATCCCACCAGTTGCCTGAGCCTTTCTTTATCTGCAATAAATAAATCATCAAAAAATTTTATATGAGGAGGAGAAACATTTTTCATAATGGACTTTAATTCATCTGCCACATAACGTGCCGAGTGAGTTCTATAACAATTCCAGAAGGTGGAAGTAGAACAAAAGACACATCTGTAAGGACATCCTCTGGAAGAAATTACATGAGTTATCTTCAGAAGATCAAGAGTATGACGTTCAGGCCAGGGAATAAGGTCCAGAGGTCTTATAAGAGGCCGTACGGAATTGATAATAATAGATCCATCACTTCTTCTGAATACAATCCCTTTTACATCTTTTAGTTTACTTTCTTCAAACCTGCCAGAGGTTAAAAAAATTTTAAGTAATTCAAGAATTGTTTCTTCTCCCTCTCCAATTACACCGATGTCACAGGTGGAAGGTAAACTTTCAGGTAATAACGATATATGGACACCTCCTATAATCACCGGCACTTCTATCAGATTTTTTATTTTCTCTATAGTTTTAAGAGCAATACAAAAATTTTCTGTAACAGATGATATGCCTATAACCTGTGGTTTAAACTCCAGAACAGTATTTACATCTGTAGATATAAAGACTTCAACTAAAGGAAGATGTTTCTTTAAATAAGACTCTATATAAAATAATCCCAGAGGAGGACACATTTTTTGCACAAATTGCTTTATAGCATCTTCCTCGCTTACAATAGATAATAGAGCTACCTTCAAAAGAATTACCTCTCGAAAAAAACTATATAAAGTGTATTCCCGACTCACGCCAATAATATCACAAGAAAAAATAAAAAGCAAGTAGAGGCACAGCGTGCTGTGCCTCTACTAAGCCTTAATGAAAAATATCTAAATTACCAGCCTAAAGCCTTTGCCCTGCTATCTGCAATAGCCTGATTTGTGGCAGATCTCTTTGTCCATATATCAAATATAGCCTGTTTTATATAATCTAAAAGAGCCCATCTTCTCTTCATTCTATCTACTTCAGCTTTTACAGCCTGCTCCTGTATGGCATCCAGAGCATCTCTCACTGCCAGCCGTTCAGTTTCTTCGTGTTTAAGCATAGTCATCTGCATATCTCTTCTGGCTTTATCTTTATCAAGAATCTTCTGAAGTTGTTCAGGTGTCATCTTACCTGAATCTACCAGCTGTTGTAAATATGCATAGGTTTGAGGTGACATACTTCCAGGTACCTGCTGTTGCGCAGGAGATTGCTGTCCTGTTACAGGTTGTCCATCAGGCCCAGATACAACCTGCTGAGATGGTTGAGGAGTGATCTGAGTAGAATATGTCGGTTTCCCATCGGGACCAGGTATCTGAATTTCCTCAGGCATAACTTCCTGATCAGGTACAAAAACCTTCATTCCAGGTTGCATACTCTCCTTACCTGGTACAAGTACCTGCTGTTCGTCTCTTTTTTCACCAAGACTTACTTTATCCTCTCCTGTTAATAATTCATTTTTAAGTTCTTCATTATTTTTTCTGGCAAGTCTATTAAAACCAACCTGATTAGCATTTGCTTCTGCAGTCCTCTGAAAATTAAATCCTCCCACCTGTCTACTATCCATAATGATACCTCCTATAGAAAAAGAAAATAATTTATTTTCAAAATTTCATTATATTTTAGTATAACACAAATATCAAATTAATAAAGAAATACTTTGTTAAAATTTTGTTAACTTTTAAATAAATATTTAAGCTTCTGAATCCAGTGAGGAGGATTTATCTCCTTCATTACCTTCTTCTCTCTGGAATACTGAATAATCACTTCTTTTTATTTCTATACCTGCCTGCTTTAAATCATAATATATTTTTTCATTATTTTCAAACATGGTAAGCATAACACCATCTCTTACAGCTGTAATTACTACTTCAAAAACTTCCAGAAGTAATCTTGTTATATCCTCTTCCTCCCAGTTAATTTTTTCTTTACTATAATTCCATACTTCTAAATACATACGGTTAAAAATTGTCATCATTTCTTCTGGAGTTAAACCAACATGAACTTCCAAACCTTCCATTACTATCTGTTCTCAAATAAAGAGACCAGATATTCACCTGCCTTTCTTTTGATAATAAATGCAAAGAACTCTTTCAAAAGCTTAGGGGTCTGTAGTTAAATATATATATTAATTCGTCGCAATTCTTTTATTATCCTGCTTAAGAATTGCTTTTTCAATAGCATCTACATATAAGAAATCAGTTTTCAGTTTAACTTAAACCTGATAGGTACTTTGATAAAATTTAAGCTTCTCCTATAACACCGCCCTTTGATTCTACGGATTCAAGTATTACTTTCAACATATCTTCAGTTTCATCAAGAAGATAAGAAGTTTCTTCTAAAAGCTTAAAAGAATCAGATATCAATTTTATATCTTCACTATCTTCACTATCTATAAACTGAATGTAATTATTTATAACAGCAAGACATTCATTCATAACCTTCACCATATTATCATCTATAGGTTTAGTAATACTGACTACATTATCAGGAAGTTCTTCATCATAAGCCTTTTTCTGTTCCTGTATCATTTCAATATCTTTATATAAAATATGAAGATATTGTTGATATAAATTCTCTTTATCCTCATAATTCAGATCATCATTTTTATAAACTTCTTCCACTCTTTCCCCTACTCTTTTTAAATGTTGTATTATACCTATCTTTTTTATTTCATCTTCACGAAACTCGATCAATTTCTGAGAAGAACCCCCCTGTTTAGATGTTTCTCTATGATTTCCAGATTGAGAGTCTATTTTCTCAGGTTCCATGCTTTTCCTCTCCTTTCCTGGATAAAATTATTCCTCTTTCTTATGTCTCTATAATTGATGAGTATTCTATAAACCCTTTGTAAATCCTCCTCTGACAAACTTAAAAAGTTAGCTTGTTCATAAAGCAACAATATGGTATAATTTCATAAAATCTGAGTACAATTAATGAGAAATTATTTAAGTGAAAAGTGAAAAGTGAAAAAAATATTAACATTCACCATTCACCTATCACCATTCACCTCTCAATACTAAGGAGGAAAATATGTTAGAAAAATTAGTTAAAGAAATTTTAAACGAAGTTCTGGGCGAAGAAGAAAAAAAAGATAAAAATACAGTAAAAAAAGCAGTAAAAGAAGCAATAAAAGATATATATGGTGAAAAGAAATTTTCAGACCAGGAAATATATAAAGTTGTTGATAAGTATTTTGAAAAATTGAAAAATGCTAAAGAAGATATATCAAAAATAGATTACGGAAAAAATGATGGTATATCTATGGAAGAGTTAGAAAATATAATGAATTATGATGATACTGAAGGATCTTATAATGAATTAGATGAAAAAATTAATTTTGAACTGGATGATTTTGAAGAAGATTTTGATTTATTATTAAATGAAGATACAACTGAAAAAACAAAAAATGAAGAGATAGACTTTAATGAAGAGATAGACCTGGATGATTTACTTGTAGATGAAAAAGATGATGACCTGGATGATTTACTTGTAGATGAAAAAGATGATGACCTGGATGATTTACTTGTAGATGAAAAAGATGATGACCTGGATGATTTACTTGTAGATGAAAAAGAACAGGAAATTTTAGAAACACCTGAAAAAAAGAGTGACACCAATAAAGTATCAGAATTAACAGAAAGTAAAATAGACGGAAAAAATTTCTATACATACATATCATCAATTCAAGAATCTATCCTGTCCTTATGGGAAGATGAAAATGATATGAAAGAAGAATTTGCTAAATACAAAGAAAATTTAGAAGAACTCTTACATATACTTAAGGTCGATGAGGAAGAACATAAAAGTATTGAAAAAGAAATACAAAACAAAGAATTAAAAGAATTAAATCAGAAATTAATTAATATGATTGTTCTTTTTAAAAGTAGTGTGGAAGAGATTCTTAAATTTCTGGATACAGAAGATCCTACTTATATTTTCTCCAGCAAAAAAGTTGCCAGTCAGGGACATAATATAATGGAAGAAATTGGAGAAAAATTAAAAGGGGTGAAGGTTTAGAATTGAGGGTTAACCCTCAATTCTAAACACATCTTACCCCATAGGTAAAGTTACCAGACCTACTGAGTTTACATTGACCTTTGGAGCAATTTCATTGTAAGAAAGAACTACAAGGTTCGGGAAAGGTCTTTCAGTAAGTCTCCTCAAATAAAGTCTGACCTGAGGAGAACAGAGTACTATTGGTTGCATACCTTTATCCATAAGTGCCTGTATCTGTTCTCCCATAGCAGTAAGAATCATCTGTCCCGTATTTGGATCCAGAGTCAAAAAGGAACCGTATTCAGTTCTCTGTACCGCACCGGCTATGATATTTTCCAGTTCCGGGTCAAGGGTTATTACTGTAATAGTACCTTCATTATTCTGATACTCTCTGCATATAACACGACACATAGCCTGACGAACATATTCGGTTAACATATCCGTGTCTTTAGTAATATGAGCATAATCTCCAAGTGTTTCAAGTATTGTAACAAGATCTCTTATTGATAATTTTTCTTTCACAAGATTTTGCAAAACCTTCTGAATTTCTCCAAGAGTAAAGAGATCAGGGTAAATTTCCTTTACTACAGCAGGATGGCTCTTTTTTACTGTTTCAAGAAGAGCTGCTACTTCCTGACGTCCTAAAAGTTCAGATGCATGGGTACGTATAATTTCAGTTATCTGTGTAGCCATAACACTGACAGGGTCAAAAATCATACAACCCACACGTTCAGCTTCACCTCGCTGGTCAGCTGTAATCCATACTGCAGGCATACCATAGGTCGGGTCAAAACACCTGGGGCCTTTAAGAGATTTTAAATGGTTTTCAGGGCCTATAGCAAGAAACTTATTAATAATAACTTCTCCTGCGGCAACCTCAATATCTTTGATCTTGATTATATAGCCATTGGGTTTTAACTGCAAATTATCTCTAAAACGAACGCCAGGAACTACAATACCCATTTCAAGTGCTATATGTCTTCTTATGGATGTAACACGATCCAGAAGTTTTGCACCCTGGTTCGGATCAACAAGAGCAAGAAGTCCACGTCCCACTTCAAGAGATATAGGATCGACAGCCATTAACTGAACTACATTTTCAGGTTTTTTCTTAACTTCTTCATCTTCTGCTTTAGTTTCAGCTATCTGCTGTTCTGCTGCCTGTTCAGCTGTAGCAGGAGCCTCATGTTTGGGGTTACTTATATCAATCTCACCGTGATGTCTCTGGAGAATCCAACCAACTACGCAGGCGGCTATACCTAAAATCAGAAAAGGTACAGGAGGTAATGGAAGTATATTAGTAATACCAAGAACAAAGAAAACCATCATAAAAACACCGGCTACCAGAAGAGCTTTTGGTTGAGCTGTAACCTGTTTAAATACATCAGCACCGAGGTTTGCATCTGAAGCAGCACGGGATACAACCATACCCATAGCAGTTGACATTAGAAATGCAGGGAGTGTTGTAATAAGACCATTTCCTACGGAAAGTGTAGCATACTGGACGAGAGCTTCTCCTGCTGTCATGCCCTGCCGAAGAACACCCATAAGTATTCCTCCGATAATGGCAATAACGATTATAATAACAGAAGCTATGGCATCTCCTTTAACAAACTTACCTGCACCGTCCATGGCTCCATAGAAATCCGATTCTCTTTCAACAGAAGAACGCCTGGCTTTTGCTGTTTCAGGATCAATAAGACCGGCGTTCAGGTCTGCATCTATAGCCATCTGTTTACCCGGCATAGCATCCAGGGTAAAACGGGCACCAACCTGAGCAATACGTTCAGCACCACTTGTAATAACCATAAAATTTACTACAATAATAACTATAAAGATTATAAGCCCTACAATAAGATCTCCTCCCATTGCTACTTCACCAAAGGCAACAACAACATGTCCTACTCCTCCTGCGCCTTTATGACCATCAAGCAATATAAGACGAAGAGTAGAAATATCCAGGGCTACACGAAAAAGTGTTGCCACCAGAAGTAAAGTTGGAAAAACTGCAAACTGCAGTGGTTCCTGGATAAATATAGAAATCATAAGGGTTATTATTGACATAGATATATTTATAACCAGAAGAATATCCAGAAAAAAAGGCGGTATTTTAATAATAATAAGACCTATGATCATTACCAGAAGAACAGCAGTTACAAGATCAGACGAACGTCCTACTTTTTGAATTAAACCTAAAGCGCCCTGCATAGACATTCCTCCTTTATTTAGCTATCAGCTCCCTGAACCTCATCTGGTTACTTACTCTCTATCTCTCTATTTAAAGGCTTCTTTTCATAGCTCCCAGTGTACCTCCACCGGCTTGACCTCTGTTTCTCATACGTCGCATTCTGGCCATTTCCCGCTTTTTTTTCTGTTTATAAACATAAGCCAGAACCTCTGCTACAGCAGCCAGATCAACATTTTCATATATGAATATATCATGTTCTTCTGCTATAGCTTTTATCTGAAGCGCTATAAGCCTTTTACCTTTTGCAACAACCTGAGGAGCCTGCATAGTTGCAGGATCATATTTAATTGCCACAGCCAGTTCTACAGGATTTGTAACCACAGCTTCTGAGTCCGGTACTGCCTGCATCATGCCACCCATAGCCATCTGTCTTGCTATCTGTTTCTGTTTACCCTTAATTTCAGGGTTTCCTTCAGTTTCCTTATACTCATCTTTAAGTTCTTTAAAAGACATTCTCATATCCTTCATAAACTG
>JAKJGF010000089.1 GCA_022704525.1 Bacillota bacterium
CTTCCCTCTTCTTACTGGAAAAAAGGAAATCTCTACTATTACTGGTCTGATTATACCTGTTCTAAATGTTCACTTGTGGAAGGAAGAATTATAGAAAAAATAGATGAAATACCTCTTGAAATCCTTGAGAAAATTCCACCTTCAGCATTTATTACGGGCACACCAAAGAATAATATACCTGAAGGTTTTAATGTATATTGTCTTGGTAAATGTGCTTCTTTATATTGTAAGGGAACATATTCTCTTTCAGGTTGCCCTCCTGATATAAATAAGGTTTTAAATTTATTATCTACCGTAATTACAGACAATAAAGAATAATGTTAAGAGTTTTCCGGTTTTTCTAACTCCTCGGAAATCTTCTGTATTGAGGCCATTATTTGGGTTGCCTCAAAGGCCATATATAACCCATTATCCAGATGTTTCGCCTTATTATCATTAAAATATTTTTTCATCTCTTCCAGGGCTTCTTCATAAGTATCAAATACTTCTTCTGTAGAGAGAAAAACTTCTTCCAGCAGTTGTAATTCCTCATGATTAAATAAAGATTTATCTATTTTTTTATAATCTCTTCTTGCTGTTTTTATATTATCTTCCATCCAGTTAAGGGTAGCAGAGAATTTTTCTTTAGTAATCTTATTTTCTTTCAGCATATCTGATTCTTTTTTAAGTCTTTCAAGGTTCGGGCAGGTATAGTATTTCTTATTTTCTCCTATCACTATATCTACAGTACTTTCTTCCTTTATCTTTGATATTCTTGCAACATCAGGCCAGCTTGCTTTTCTTCTTTTCTTTGTTTCTTTTAGTTTCTTAAGAAGGGTAAAAGATTTGTGCAGCCTGTTAGTTGCAGATTGCACCATATCCAGTCCATCTAAAATATGATCATTATTTTTATCTTCAAAATATTTATTAATTTCCTCCAGTCCTTCTCTGTGCAAATCAAAAGCCCATTCAATTCTTACCAACTGTTCCCGACCTGTAAAAGTTTCTACTTCGCTTGTTTCTTTTATTTCTTCAAAGGTATTTATAGTTTCGTTCAGTTCCGACTCCATTTCATCCAGAACCTTCTTAAATTCAGTGCCGGTAATTTTCCCTTTACACAGCTCATTACCTGCATCAAGTAATTTTTTCAGAAGAGATGATATGTATTCATCCAGCTCTTCATCCTGCCAGTCAACAAATACTTCTTCCGGTTCTTCTACCAGCTCTTCAAATTCTTCCTCTGATTGTTCAATAGCCTCTAAAGAAACATCACCATCAAAAGCTTCCTCCATTGCAAATAGAAAACCCTCTAATTTTTCTTTATCTTTTTTATCTTCCATATATATACCTCACTTTTTATAAGCCTTCAACTATCAGTATTCAGTAATCAATTTTTATTAAATTATTATTAGCTTTCAGCTTTTTCCTTAAGCTGATTGCTGATAGCTTTAAACATAAAAGGTTTATTTTTACTGAAGCCAATAACTGAAAATTCCTATGCATATAAATTACATAAGATACAAAATTTCCCTCCATAAATAAATAAAAAGAGAGTAAACTCTCTTTTTATTTATAATTTGAAAGCTAAAAACTTAATCTCCTAATAAATTACCCAGTGCACCGGTTATTGCTCCTTCTGCTCCGCCTTCTTTTCCTCCCATAACAGCATCAAGTGCCACACCACCCATACCACCGGTAACAGAATTTAAAGCTCCACCTGCAATACCTTTTAATCCATCAGTTATACCTTTAAGAGGATTCTGCGCCATTCCTTTCAGTCCTTTCAGTCCTTTCAGACCTTTCAGACCTTTCAGACCTTTTTTACCTATACCCTTGGCTTTTTTACCTATACCTTTAGCTGCTTTTCCAACACTTTTTCCAATTTTCATTACAATTCCTCCTATTTAACAATTTATTTTCTGAAGTTACTTTATATTATATAATCACGACAAATTAAAAAAGGTAAAGAGCTTTTAAAAATATTTTCCTCCTTATATTTTCTCTTGTCTTTATATTTATTTTATGTTATAATTTAAACTTACAAAATCCGCCCATAGCTCAGGGGATAGAGCGACGGATTCCTAATCCGCAGGTCGGAGGTTCGATTCCTCCTGGGCGGGTTATTTTATTTAAAGTCTCACATCTAAATCTGAAGCAATAACTCTCAATACACTCTCTTTACTAAAATTATCTTTTACATAATTTAATCCTTTACGGGCAAGTACTTCAAGACACTTCATATCTGTATAAGAATTTACCACTTTCCTGGCAAATTCTTCTACATTATGAGCAATAAGGAGAAATTCCTCTCCCTTAAAGAAACCCTCTGCGCCAACAGAAGTTGTAACTACAGGTATCTTATTATAAAGGGCTTCTACAATTTTACCTTTTAAACCCGCACCGTATCTTAAAGGAGCAACAAATATTCTGCATTTTTTATAATAATCTCTTAGAACTTCATCACTTACATAACCTGTTATTATTATATTATCAGAAGATAATTCAAGTATTTTATCCGAAGGGTTGGAACCCACTAAATAAACCTTTATATCAGGTATTTTAGTTAAAATCAGAGGAAATATCTCTTTTATAAACCAGAAAGCAGCATCTTCATTGGGTGGATGGGTAAAACCTGCAACAAATAAAAGATCCTTTCTATTTTCAAAAGAAGTTAAATTATTCTCTTCTACTTTATCAAATATATACACAGGAAGGACTTTAGCTTTTACTGCAGGAAAATATTTTTTCACTTCCTCAATTTCCACATAAGAAGGATAATAAACGATATTGGCTTTTCTGAATATATTAAACTCTATTTTTCTCCAGTATTCAGGTGTTTCAAAAACCTTCTGTTTCTTTTCTATTTCATATCTTCTCTTTTCCCTTAAATAATGTAAATCATGGCCATAATATAAGATCTTTGCACCAGTATATCTTTTTATAAAATCAATATATTTTATGGTTACATGAGGTCTATTAAAAAATACATAATTTATATATTTTCCATTTCTCTTTATCCATTCTTTCCAGTTATCCCGGTAATAAGAGCCGTACAGCACTTCTATACCCATCTGTTCAAGATCAGATGTATAGGGTTCAGGCCTTAAAAAATTATCGCCTGCGAATTTAACATTAAAGCCCAGTTCAAGAAAAAGTCTTATATACTGAAATATTGTTTTTGAACCGGCATCTTTATCATAATGGGGTACATAGTGATCAATAATTAATATGAGTTTTTTATTCCAGCTCCTCTCTCTTGCCAGGAAGAGTTCAAGTCCATTTTCAAAATGCTCCTTCTCTAAAATTTCTCTCCATTTCTTTAGGAATTTTTCGGCATTTAGTGTCTGATAACTCTTAATACCGCTCTTTATATCTGTCCCACAGGTAAGGCCCTCAAAATGAACCACCACAGATTTCGGCTGATAAAGTACTTTATATCCCCTTTTTCTTACTTCGAAAGCAAGATCACTGTCTTCAGAGTATGCAGGAATATATCTTTCATCAAAACCTCCTGTTTCTTTCCATAGAATTTTTCTTATCATTACAGAGGCTCCTGATATATAATCTACCTCTTTAACATAATTATATTCACTTTTATCAGGATAATCACTTCTCCCGTAGTTCCAGGCAGAGGCATCTTTCCAGACAATCCCTCCTGCCTCCTGGAGTCTTCCGTCAGGATATAGGAGTTTTGAACCTGCAAGGCCTGCGAAAGGATCTCTTTCCATAAGTCTTAAGAGATGTGTTAACCATTCTTTCTGAACACAGGTATCATTATTTAAAAAAACTATATATTTTCCCAGAGCTTCTTTTGCTCCCCTATTACAATTCTTAAGAAAACCCTGATTTTCCTTATTTCGTATAATTTTAATATTTTGAACAAAGTCTGAAATATTTTTTGTCTCATCCTCTGAAGCATCGTCAACTATGATAATTTCATAAGCTATATCGGAGGTATTCCTGAGAATTGAAAGAAGACATCCGTAAGTATAGGTCCATTGATTATAAACAGGAATAACGATTGATACCACAGGGTGTTCCTGTTTTTCAAAACACAGTTTCTCATAAGAGGTTATATTTTCTATAAGATCCAGTTTATAATCAGAAGGAAGAGGTGAATATTTATCCAAATAGACATTAATCCTGTTTCCGAATTCCCCTGTATCTTCTTTTCTTATGTAATAAAGGAATTTTTTAATATTTGTCACATTTATTTTATTTATCGTATGTTTCGGGTCAGATAATAATTCAGAGAGAATTCTGGCAAAAAACCTTCTTTTACTGCCGGGAGGGAAAAGAAAATCCCGCAAATTATTAAATAATCGCTTATCCATATGGGCTCGCTTTTAAAGAGTTAAGTTATTATAACTTCGTGAAAATTTATTTTCATATAAAATTTCTACTATGTCCACAGAGTTTTTAGGAAATCTGAATTTTCTGGAAGCAACAATAAAATTTATAGAGTTATAATCTATAAATTTAATATACAACAAATTTTATAAAAAACAATAAGGATTTTTTCTATAACAAAAATATTTTCAGATGTGACATAATATGACACAGCTATAGTATATAATTTCAATAAATTTTATTATTTTGCAGGTTTTCAATTAAAAGATAAAGAAGTATAGAAAACTAACAGAACAGGGAAGGTATAAAAAAGAAAGGAGAAGGTTTTATTGAATGAAAGAGATTCCTTAATTCTTGGAGCTTTTCTGCATGATATAGGGAAATTTTATCAGAGAACCAGACAGAATCCTTTAAAATATAAAGATGTGGAAGAAGATGTTTATGGCTACGGAGGAGCTCACGGGAAATGGGGAGCTTCCTTTGTAGAGGAATATATTCCTCCGGTCTTCAGAGATGATAATTTAATTAACTGTATTTTAAAACACCATAAGCCGACAAAGGTTCTGGAGACATATGTACACCGTGCAGACTGCCTGTCTGCAGGTATGGACAGAACAAAAGCAGAAGAGAGAGGAGATCCTTACACAACACCTCTTTACTGTTTACTGGAGAACATATCCCTTAAAGACAGAGGGAAAAGGAGTAAATATTCTCACAAACTTCAAAAACTCTCTCTGGAAAAAGACAAAATCTTTCCTGTAGAGACTCATAAGAATACTATAGATAGCAGCAGTTATAATAATCTCTGGAATAAATTTACGGAAGATATAGAGAAAATTATAAAAAAGGATAATTTCAGCGATTATTTCTTTACTTTATATTATATAATGGAGAAATATACCTGGTGCATTCCGGGAGCAGTCTATGTGAGTATCCCCGACATACCTCTTTTTCATCATCTTAAAACAACTGCAGCCATCGCCACATGTCTTTATGATACGAGAGGGAAAGAAGAATTTATTCTTTTAGAAGGTGATATTTCCGGCATTCAGGATTTTATCTATCAGATAAATTCCCCGCAGGACAGTATGAAAGATACGGCAAAAAGACTGAGGGGAAGATCTTTTTATCTGTCTCTCATGAATGAAACTTTTGGAGATTACTGCCTCAATGCATTAAATCTTACTGTGGTAAATAAACTGTGGAGCGGCGGGGGACATTTTGCCATACTGGCACCTTCTACGGAAGAGAATAGAAGGAACATAGAAGAAATAGAAGATAAAATAAATTCTTTTCTGTTTAAGAATTACCAGGGAGATCTGGGTTTTATACTGGGAATCGTGGAATTTTCCTCAGATAAACTGAAAGATTTTTCCTCTCTTCTGAAAGAAATGGGAAAAGTTCTAGACAGGAAAAAGAAAGAGAAATTTTTCAGGCAGATTACAGAGGAAGATTTAATTTTTCCGTTAAAAAAACATGTCTGCCCGGTATGCGGAAAGGATTATGAGGAAAATTCAGATATATGTTTTCTATGTGAAGATCATAAAGAACTGGGGGAAAAACTTCCGAAATATAAATATATTTATAAGATTAATTCCACTGAACCGGTTAATTCTATTATAAAATTTGAAGATTTCTATACTTACTGGGATTTTAAACCTGAAGGCAAACTCGTAACAGGATATTCTATAAACAATACGGAATTTCTGGAGAAACCGGAAGATTTTAACAGGGCAGGTTTTATCTTTTCAGGCAATCATGTTCCCGGAACGGAATATGGTACCATTAAAACTTTTGATGAAATGGCAGATTCGTCGGAAGGAGCAAATTTCCTGGGAGTTCTTCGAATGGATGTGGATAATCTCGGTATGCTCTTTACCCTCGGTCTCGGAGAAGACAGGCCGGAAGATGTATCTCAATCCAGAAAATCCATATCCAGAATAGCTTCCATGAGTTTTTCACTGGATCTCTTCTTTTCCGGCTATTTGAATAAAATATGTGAAGATTTTGAAAATCTATATATTACCTATTCAGGAGGAGATGATCTCTTTATTGCAGGGGCATGGAATGAGATTTTAGATGTGGCAAAAAGGATCAATGATGAGTTTTATTGCTATACGGGGAAAAACCCGGAACTTCATGCATCAGGCGGAATTTACCTCTGTAAAGGGAAATATCCGATAAAAAGAGCTGCAGAACATGCCGCAGATGCTCTTGAGAATGCGAAAAAAGAGACAGATAAAAACAGCCTTAATATTTTTACCTGTAATGTTTCATGGTATAAAATGAATGAAGTTTACAGTTTTGCGGAAAAACTTCTCACATATCTGGAAGATAATAAAATAACCAGAACATTTATATATAACACATTACACCTTTATAAAAAAGACAGGACTTTATTCACTCTTATGGATAATAAAATAACCAGAACATTTATATATAACACATTACACCTTGATGAAAAAGACAGGACTTTATCCATACCTCTTATGAGTAAATTTCTCTATTCATTGAAAAGAAATATAAAAGATGAAGCTGTTCAGCAGGAATTAAAGAATATGTTCAGTTCTCTGTGGGCCTTTGCTCCCGTCTGGGCAGGGATAAGTATGTTAAAAACAAGAAAATGAGGAGGAATGATAATGGCACAGCAATTTCAAACGAAAGGTAAGCCTCAATACCGGGACAGAAATAAAGAACCGGTAAATTACGAGGTTTTTAATAATTTTATAAAAACAATAGACGAGAAAAATTTCCTGGATGATGAAATTTTGAAATCTTCGGAAAAACTGGGAAAATTCTTTGCAGATCTTGGTATAGCCAATACACCTTTCAGGAAATTCTTTAATCAATTCAGAATATTATCATTATCAGGTAAATCTGTTGCAGATTTAAAGATTCAATTAAGGATTCTCCAGTCTCAGATAGCCTATTCGGTAGGGAGAGCGGAATCGGGACATGGTTCGGAAACACTGAAAAAAGAATTTAAAGAACTGCTGGATAAATGTATCAATAAAATAATCACCAGTCAGAATGAAAAAGAATATTCGAATTTTATGAAATTTTTCGAATCCCTTTATGCATACTTTTACTATTACTGTCCAGATAAAAGGAGTTAGGAGGTTTTCTTTATGAGTTATAAATTTGTAGGAAATGTTATCATATCAGGTATTATAGAATGTATGACAGGCCTTCACATAGGCGCAACAGACGAGGCATATCAGATAGGAGGTATGGATAATCCTGTAATAAAAGATCCTTTGACCGGTTATCCCTATATTCCCGGCTCAAGTCTTAAAGGAAAACTCAGAACCATAATGGAATGGGCAAAAGATAAGATAGATACTGGTAAACCCGGTGGTATTCATGAATGTCTTGATAAAAACTGTCCTGTATGCAGAATATTCGGCACTGGCGCAGATAATTCTAATAAAAGAAAAACAGGCCCTACAAGAATTTTAGTTAGAGACTCTTTTCCCACTGAAAAAACAATAAAGAAATTTGATATCTTAAAAGAACAGAAAGGTGTTGCTGCTGAAATAAAAACTGAGGTAAATATTAACAGAATAACTTCAAAACCTCTCTCAGGCCCCCGCTCTCTGGAAAGAGTCCCGAAGGAGTCGGAATTTAACTTTGAAATAATCTATTCGGTTTATGATATAGATGATAAAGGCTCTGTAGATGTAGAAAACTTGAAAGATCTCATTACAGTATTAAAATTAATGGAAGAATCTGCTCTCGGCGGTGGAGGCTCACGGGGAGCAGGAAGGATAAAATTTAAACTTCATAAAGAAGTAGAAATAAAACAGGTAGCAGACTATGAAAAACCTCATGTACCGTGCGAAAAAACTGAAACTAAAGATCTTCAGTCAATAAAAGCGGAAGATATTGTAAAAACCATAAAAGCAAAACTGAATATAAATTAAGGAGATGGAGGAACATGATTGTCAAATTAAAACCTTTGTCTCTATTTAAAGGTTCAACTCTTCCCCGGTCAGATACCATATTCGGAGGTATATGCTGGGGCATTGCCATACTTTACAGCGAAAATCTGTTAGTAGAACTTCTCCAGAGTTTCAGAGACGGGAAACCTCCCTTTCTTATTTCTTCTGCTTTCCCCTGGAAAAGAGATACTTATTTCCTTCCAAAACCTCTTACAGGCAGTATAGATCCGGGAAATTCTCAGGAAGAAATAAAAAAAGCAAAGGCTTTGAAGAAGATTCAATATATCTCATCAGGTCTTTTTAACAGACTCATCAATGGCGAACCATATGAGCAAATATATCTGACTATAAGAGAAGAGGATTATTTAAAAAAATTAAAATTCGAAGATATTCCTCATAATACCATAAACAGACTGTCAGATAATTCGGAACATATCTTCTACTCCCAGGAAGGATTCATTCACGACGGAGGTATTTATTTCTTCATTAAAATTTTCGAGGAAAGCCTTGAGAGAAAATTAACAGGTGCCATTAACTGGCTATGTGAAAGAGGCATAGGAGGAGATTCTTCAATAGGAAAAGGACATTTTACTGCAGAATTTATAGATAAAGAGATTATAAAAGAACCAGAAAATCCTGATAGAGCCATAAACCTTTCTCTGTTATATCTAAATAAAGAAGATAAAACCCTTATGAAATCGGAAAAAGAAAAATGTTCCTATGAACCGGTAAAAAGAAAAGGCAGGGTAGAAAGCGCCTATTCACCTTCTACAGATATATGGAAAAAGACTGTGCTTATGTTAAAAGAAGGTTCTCTTCTTCCTGTTAAAGAAGGGTTCTACGGAGAAAATGTTATAGTAAAGGATCTGAATTATAAAGTCTGGCAATACGGCTATGGCTATATGGTAAAGGGGGCACTGTCATGACACAGATCAGAATAGAAGTTGTTACACCGGTTTTTATCGGTAAAGGAGAGGAAATTACTCCTTTTGATTATATCCTTACAGACGACAGATTTGCAGTTTTTGATGTGCAAAAATATTTTCGGAAGAAAACCGGAAGAGTTGAAGAGTTTTATAGAAAGGTAAATGGCAATCCAGGAGAATTTTCTCTGTCAAATTTTTTAAATAATGATAGAACAGATAAAGACTGCTGGAAATATTCGGTAAAGTCTTCTATCTTAATAAAGAAGATACTGGAAGATTCTATTAAGACAAAGAAGCCGGAAATGGCGGTAAAAAGCCATATTAAAGACGATCTCACAGGAACACCATATATACCGGGAAGTTCTGTTAAAGGAGCCATAAGAACTGCTTTTCTTTATAATGTATTGAGGAAAGATAAAAATCATATAAAGAAACAGATGGAAGAATGGATTAAAGAAACCAAAGGCGGTTCATGGGAAGGTAAAAAAAGACTTGAACGAAACTTTAAATATGCAAATTTTCTATCAAAACCTTTTCAGGGAAATTATGAACGAGCAAATGATGCACAGAAAGATTTATTTAAATTTCTTAGTGTTCAGGATTTTTTCCCTTCTGAAGACTGTATGTCACTTAACCTTGTAGATACTTACAGCATGTACAGTTATAAAGGTTACAGAACGGTATATGAAACAATTAATAAAGGAACATTACTGGAAGGGAATATAAATGTGAACGATAAACTCTTCCATGATAAATTCAGATATATAATATCCTGGGACAATGCTTCATCAATGAATATTAGAAACCTTTTTCAGATGATCAACTGTTTTACTATGGATATTCTGGAACGTGAAGTATGGTTTTTTGAAAACCTTAAAGGCACATATCCTGTTAAAGTCAGAGAATTTTATAAAGATTTTACAGAGGAAGTGGGAGATGCAAAAGACAATACTGCCTACCTCTCCATAGGACAGGGTTCCGGGTGGCATAAAATGACAGTGGGAATATTACTTAAAAAATGCCTTGAAGAAGAGGATTTTAGAGAATTACGATTTGCTCTTAATCTGGCACCAAAGCGTACAGAATTCCCTTATCCGAAATCAAGAAAACTCATTATGGAAAAACAGGGAGAAGGCATTTTACCTCTTGGATGGATAAAGATTACCGATTTAAGCAGGAAAATTGCGGAGAAGAAATATAATGAGAGAATAGTTGTGGAGAAGAAACCTGCCGGGAAAGTGGAAGTAAAAAGAGGTAAAGAGATTGGCCGGGATAAGGAGAAGGGTAAGGATGCGTCACTTAAGCAGGCGAGTAATGAGGAGCTTTCTAAATTGATGTCCCAGTGGAATAGATAATCATTTATTCTAAGATCCTATCCGAAAAGTAATATTTATTCAATATAAAATTATATATTTTTATATTTTATTTGATGAATTTGAAAACTTATTCTAATATTTAAATAACTTCTCTTCACCCGCCGCCTTCGGTACTACTGACCCTGTTACAGGTTATACAGGTTTTTTCCCCGGTATTGATATTTTACTCTGATCAACCGGTTTTTGATTGTTTTCTATCTTATAAGGTTTATTATTCTCCAGGGGACTTATAAAAGGATCTTTTCTTTCTCCTTTTTATTTTGTAAAAGGAGATTTCTTAGTCAATGTTGAACCAAGTCAAATTGGATTTGTCTCGATATGCAATGATTGATATGCCTTATTTTTTAGTCAATGTTGAACCATGTCAAATAAGGGAGAGCTATAGTAAAGTGCATCAAATACGAAATCAGCGAATAATTCAAATAGATGAACTCATAAAAAAACACACCTATCCTTCTCTGAAAAAACTGGGTAAAAAACTCGGTATAAGTGAGAAAACTGCCTGGAGATATATAAAATTCATGAAGGACGAACTCAAAGCTCCAGTTGGCTCCTGCAAACTGAACAGAGGTTATTACTACACAGATCCCTCTTATACCCTTCCGGTTCTAAAACTTACCACCGGTGAAATTCTTGCCATTCTTATAGGTGAAAAACTTCTAAGCCAGTATGAAAATACACCCTATGAAGCAAGACTTCGAAATTCTTTTATTCAACTTCAAAAATATCTTCCCTGTGATATACAGATGGAAAATATAGGTAAATTCATCCATAGCTGTTCTTTCGATTTTACCTTTATGAGAAAAGTAAATATAGACACTTTTGAATTCCTTATAAATGCCATAGCAGATAAAGAACAGATAGAAATACATTACCATACTATGCACAGTGATGAAAAAAAATGGAGAACCATAGATCCCTATCACTTAAAAAATTACAGAGGAGAATGGTATCTTGCCTCTTACTGTCATAAGGCAAAAGATATAAGAATCTTTTCACCGGGAAGAATAATTGACTGGAGAAAAACAGGGAAATTTTTTTCTGTAAAGGAAGATTTTTCTCCTGAAGAATTCTGGAAAACCTACGGTATATATAAGGGAAATAAAAAAGAAACAAAGGATATAACAGTATGGATTGATCCATATCAGAGCCGTTGGACAAGGGAAATCATATCGGATATAAATGAGCAGATAATAGATGTTAAAAATCATAATGATCGATCTATGACTTTAGTATTCCGTGTGGGAAAAACAGATGAACTGAAACGGTGGATTCTTCAATATGGATTCCATATAAAAGTCCTTAAGCCGGAGGACTTTAAAAGGGAGATTATTGAGGAAATTGAAAAGATGAGAAAAAATTATGAATAAAATATCCTTATGGACATGACTTTGTCCATGAGGGGTTGGTAGAATATTAATTAATTCAGAAAGATAAATTTAAATCTTTATGAGGATAAAATTGCATTTTAATATTCCGAAAAATTTTTATTTACCGGTGTCTCATAACGAAATTCTCCAGGGATTTATTTATCATCATCTGGAAAGATCACTGGCAGATTATGTTCATGATGAGGGGTTCAACCATAAGGGAAGAAAATTCCGTCTCTTTACTTTTTCCCGTATTCTGGGAGATATAAGATTTGATAAAACAAGAAGAGATTTTCATCTATCATCCTCATTCACACTGGTAATAGCATCACCTGTTGTAGTAATACTGGAAAGCCTTGCAAGAACTCTTGTTAATTCAGACAATTTACAATTAAACGGAAATGAGATTATACTTGATTCTATTGATGTACAGGTAGAAAAAAAAAGTTTATCAAATTCCTGTGTAATCCGTATGCTCTCACCGGTGACTGTATATTCCACATTACAGATGGGAGACGGCAGAACAAAAACCTATTATTACAATCCCAGAGAAAAAGAATTCGGAGAGTTAATCAGGAAAAACCTGGAAAAGAAATATGAACTGATTTATAAAAAACCTCTGCCTGAAGGAGATTTTGAGATAAACATGCTCGGCTCCAGTAAAAACAGAGAGAAAATTATTACCTATAAAGATTATATAATTAAAGGCTGGATGGGAGATTTCGAAATAAATGGCCCGCCGGAGCTTATTCTGACAGGGTTGGATGCGGGCCTGGGGGCAAAGAATTCACAGGGGTTTGGATGTTTTGAAATATTAAAAGAGAGGTGAGTTTATGATTGAGGCGTTAAGAGAACTGGGGATGGTGTGCGGGAGAGAAGATAGTTTAGGAGAAAATCCTTTTCTTGGGAAAAAACAAGAAGACTGTAAAGTAATTAATATTTGTCTTAAAGAAGAGCAGGGAAATTATGAGTTTATTGAGGTAAGACTGGAAGATTTTGATAAAGGTAATTATGAGAAATACTTATATAAAAAAAAGGCCAGTCAGGGAGCAAATTATACACCAGCCGGCCTGGTAGCAGGAGATATTGATAAAACGATAAAAGGCAGACTTTACAGCTGGTTTAATGGAGATGAGAAATTTGTTAATCTAGAAAAAATACTGAAACTGAATAAAGAAAAAATTACAGAAGAGATAAAGAAAATAAATCTGGAAAAGAAAAAACAATATCTTCTGACTTTTACCATAAACAACAGATACCTGGCAGATTATACTATATTCAAAGAGGAAATGCTTAAAAGATTAAATAAAAAACAGTATGAAATATATATAGAAAAAGGGATATGTTCTCTCTGTTCTACAGAAGGAGAAGTTTTTGGTAATATAGCACCTCTTACTTCCTATACCCTTGACAAACAATGTTATATAGCTGGAGGTTTTAATAAATTACAGGGTTGGAAAAATTTTCCTCTTTGTATGTCCTGCAGTAATTATTTAAGACAGGGTAAAGAGATAATGGAAAAGTATTTAAATTTTAGACTGGGTGGGATTGCTTATTATTTGGTACCAAGAGCTATTAAAGATATAATAAATACTATTCCCGAACTTATGAATATCTATAAAGATTATGAAGATAAAAAGATAAATACAGAGAAATTAAGGAAGATATCCGGTGAAGAAGAACAGGACATTTTGCCATTAATGCAGGACGAACGTGATTTCTTCGTTTTAAATTTTTTATTCTATGAGAAAAAAAGCTCTAAATTTATGATCCATCTGCTTTTAAAAGATGTGTATCCCAGTAGATTAAAGGAATTATTTCAGGCTAAAGAAGACGCCGAAAATTACGAGTATCTGAAAAAAGTAAAGTTCTCAAAAAAATTAACTCAGGATGTAGAATTTCATTTCGGCATATTACGTTATTTTACTATTTCTAGAGATCAGTATTTAAGTCTTACAGAAAAGATTTTCAAGAAAATTAATATTGATAAGGGTTTTATGATAAATTTATTCATAAGAAAAATAAGAGAATCTTTTAGAAAGGAGGGATATTACGATTTAGATGTTTTTAAAGCACAGGTAACATTAAACTTTCTACTGGAACTGGGAATAATAAAAAATAATCTGGAGGTGAATGTATTGTCAGAGCATGGAGATAAAAACGACTTATCAGACAAAATTGAAAATTTTTTTAAAGGAAATGAAAAAACTTTTTATAATGCTCAGTCTAAAGCAGCGTTTTTACTGGGTGTTCTTGGGAAAAAGCTTATAAATATTCAAAATCAAGAAAGAGGATCCACTCCCTTTATAAAACAATTCAAAAACCTTACTATGAATGAAAGGGATATAAAAGCTCTCTATCCTAAAATAATCAATAAATTACAGGAATATGACAAAAATTACTATCAGCAGTTAGAAGAAGTGATATCAGATTATCTTATATTATCCGGCACAAACTGGAGTCTTTCTGTTGATGAAATTAACTATTATTTCGTACTGGGTCTTACCTTACATAAGTTAGAAACTTTTAAAACCAAAAAGGAGGAAGAATAATAATGAGTTATGTAGCTAATAGAAGAGAACTAGTATTTTTATACGATGTAACTAACAGTAATCCCAATGGAGATCCAATTGATGAAAATAAACCTCGAATCGACGAAGAAAGCAGGAAAAATCTGGTTTCTGATGTGAGATTAAAAAGAACCATTAGAGATTACTTACAGGATTTTAGAAAAAAAGTTGTTTTTATAGTTGAAACCAGAAAAGAAGATGGAAATTTGAAAACAAAAGAAGACAGACAGAATGACCTGAACATAAATTCAGCAAAGGATCTAATCGATAATTGTATTGACATAAGACTTTTTGGAGCAACTAATGCGATAAAAGGCAAAACCATTATATATACAGGGCCTGTGCAATTCAAATTCGGCGTTTCATTGCATAAAGTAGAGACAAAATATATAAAAGGTACTACGGTAATGCCATCGGCAGAAGGAAAAAGCCAGGGAACATTTACAGAACAGCACATTCTTCCTTACTCATTAATCTCTTTCTATGGCATAGTAAATGAAAATGCCGCTAAAGATACTAAATTAAGTGAAGAAGATCTAGTTTTACTCTACGATGGAATATGGAACGGCACCAAAAATCTCATATCCCGCTCAAAAATCGGCCAGATGCCCAGGTTTCTTCTGGAAGTAGTTTATAATGAGAATAATTATCATATAGGAGATTTAGACAAACAGATTAAACTTGTATTAAAAGAAAACAGAGTGGGAAGAGAAGAAGAAATTCGTTCTACAGAAGATTATTATCTTAATCTTGCTAAATTAAAGAAAACCCTGGAAGATAATCTTGACAAAATAAAGGAAATAAAGGTAAAAATAGATCCCAATCTGGAAATTAAAGAATGGTTTACTTCCCATGATAAAATCAAAAATTTTAACATAGGAGGCTAATTCTATGAGAATCTTATCTTTCAATATATGGGGAGATTACGGACACTTTAAAAAATTTCATACCACGTCATCTCCTCTTTCATTCTCATTACCTCCTCCTACAGCTATTTATGGAATTATAGGAGCAATAAAAGGTTTACCCAAAAGTGACTATATAACAATACTTACTGGCTATAATGTAAAAGTTGCTATAGGGCTTAATAATCCAATAAAAAAGATGAGAATGGGTGTAAACTGGATAGAACTTAAAAAGTCTTTTGATAAACTGGAAAGAGCACCTCAAATCAAACAGGAATTCCTCTGTGATTGCAGTTTTAAAATTTACATTACAGGTAAAGAGGAATTTTTAGATGAGTTAAGAGATTTTTTGATAAATCACAGATCTTATTATACTCCATGTATGGGTATAAGTCAGTGCCTGGCTAATTTTAACTTTACAGGTGAATATCCTGGCATGGTAAAAAAAATATCTGATGGAGAAGAAGTCCATGTGATTACCACTATACCTTCCTCATATCCCTTAAAAATAGAACCAGGCAAAAGTTACCATAAAGAAAGAATGCCTGTTTTAATGAATCCTGATCGTCAGGTAATTGATTATCGGGATATAATATTTGAAAATAATGGTAAACCACTATGTATTGAAGGAGGCGAATATATAGATCTGGGAACAGAAAAAGCTATTGTCTTTCTCAACTCTTAAAAAATGAATACAGGTCAGTCAGTTTTTTAATCTTGTAGAAAAACACAATTTAAAACTAGAGGATGATAAAAAATGAAAGATTACCATATTAACATTTTTTATAGTGATGAAGATGAAGGTTATATTGCCGATATACCGGATCTGGTAAGTTGTTCTGCTTTTGGCCACACACCGGAGGAAGCACTAAGGGAGGTTCAAATAGTAAAAGAAGCCTGACTTGAAGCTGCAAAAGCTGAAGGCAAACCAATTCCTGAGCCGAACTACAGGCCTGTTATTTATCAAATTCCATCATAATAATCCGGAGGTGATTAATTCTGTCAATTAATAATATTAATTCTCATCCTGATAAACCACTTATAACTCATTTAATGAATGTAACAGAAATAGCAAAACAAAATCTTCCCTGTGGTTTTGAACATTTAAGAAAGACACTGGATATTACTACAAAACTGCATGACATTGGTAAAGCTACAAGGTTTTTTCAAACATATCTGAATACCGCTGACGAAAAAGAAAGATCAACATTGAAAAACCAAAAAGAGACAAATCATGCAAAATTTTCTGCCCTTGTATCTTTCTGGGCAATACTGGCAAGTGAAGGAATAGACTTACTTTCTCCTGGCTTTACGCTGTCAGGCAGTGAAGGTAAGAATGCCTTTATATCTTATATCGCCGTTCAACGCCATCATGGAGATCTTGTAAAACCCGAGTTTCTCTTTGATGAGAAAAGCATAGAAATATTCCAAAAACAACTTCAATCAATTACAGAACCTACTCTTTCAGAATTTGGGAAAGCTCTCTCTATAAATCTGGATTATGAAAACATTCATCTATTTCTTGGTAATCTTCAAGAAATAGGAAGAAAAGTCAGAAGCTATACTAGAAATCTTAAAAATAACACAATACCGGATCTATTCCTTGAGCTGAACTGGCTTTATTCTGTTCTAATAGATGCAGACAAACTGGATGCAGGTATATCCTGTGAAAATCTCCCAGGAAGACCACAGTTTAACAACCCGGAAATAGTCTGTAATTACAAAAAAACAAAAGAATGGGATAAAGCCACCGATGGAATTAATCTATTAAGAAATCAGGTATATTCTGAAGTACTTGGAAATCTACCAAGAATCACAAAACCAGGTATATATTCTCTAAATGTTCCAACAGGTCTCGGCAAAACTCTTACTTCTTTTTCTCTGGCTATGAAATTAAGAGACAAAATACATAAAGAAAAAGGTTATTACCCCAGAATTATCTATTCTCTACCCTTTACAAGTATTATTGAACAGAATTATTCTGCCATACAGGACACAGGTATAAAAGAAGATGATTCAAGTATAATGTTGAAACATCACCATCTGAGTGAAGTATCCTATAAAACTTATGAGGATGAATATAATTATGAAACATCAGAAGCCCAGTTGTTAATAGAAAGCTGGCAGAGCGAAATAATTATAACTACTTTTGTTCAGTTATTCCACTCTCTTATCGGTTATAAAAACAGGATGATGAAAAAATTCAACAAAATTCCATCGAGTATTTTAATTCTTGATGAAATTCAGGCAATACCTCTGAGATACTGGGAAATGATTAATGAAATTTTTTCATATCTTACCAGTAAGACCAATACCTATATTCTTATGGTAACAGCATCAAAACCTTCAATGGTAAAAATAGACAGTGAGCTTGTAGACAGACCTGTCTATTATTTTGAACAGATGTCACGATGTTGGATAAAATATATTGAAGAATCTATTACCAATGAAGATTTAATTTCCAGAATAGAAGAAGAACTGGACAATAATCATTCAGTACTGGCAGTATTAAATACAATAAGTTCTTCTATAGATTTATTTAATTCTATCCCCAGAAGAGAAGAAGTAGAATATCTTTATCTATCAACAAACATAGTTCCCCATGACAGGCTGGAAAGGATTGGTAAAGTCAAGAAAGATGGACTCAAAGTTGTAGTATCTACTCAGATGGTCGAAGCAGGAGTAGACATAGATTTAGATATAGTATTCAGAGATATTGCTCCTTTTGACAGTATCATGCAGTCTGCCGGCAGATGTAACAGGAATTTTAAGAAAAAGCAAGGTAATGTCTATGTCTTAAATCTTGAAAATGGTAAATACAGTAAACAAATTTATGACAGAATATTAATTCAGGAAACAGAAAAAATATTACGAGAAAATCCTGAATTTCCTGAAGCTAAATTTTTAGAATTAGCGGAAGACTATTTTAACAGATTAATCCTTGTAACCAGTCAGAATAAAAAATATATAGAATCTATTTATTCTCTTAACTATGATGAGGGAGATTATTCAGTTAAAGAATTTAAACTTATAGAAGATACATATCCCAAGTCAGATATCTTTGTAGAAATAAATGATGAAGCAAAAGAAGTTTTTTCTAAATATCAGGAAATAAAACAGATTAAAAATAAATATAAGAGAAAAGAAGAATTCAGTAAAATTAAAAACACCTTCTCAAAATATACAACCTCTGTCGGCGAAAGTAAAGTCAGGCAGAATCCGCCTCCTGTTGTAGATGGTATTGGATATATTTCTTCTGAACAATTGGATGAATTT
>JAKJGF010000090.1 GCA_022704525.1 Bacillota bacterium
CACTTTTTTTATATCTTTGAAAATTTTTTGCCATTATAATCTTGATATGTCTTTTTCGGTATATAACCATCTATTTTTTTACACAACCATCTCCGGGTAGTGTTCTTTTTTATCTGGTTCTAATACTGTATAGAATTCAAAAAGATTTTAAATTGAAATTTTAGAATAAATTCGTCGAATTAGTCAAAACAGTCATAAAACACCTTGTTATCTTTAATGTCTCTTTCAAAAGAAGGTTATGACATAATTTTTCTTAAGGTGAAACCTGTGGGCTTTCACAGAAATGACAAATACTTACTCTTTCTACATAACCCCTGGTACATCTCTATCCTTTCAAAACATAACTGAAAGAAAAAAGATCAAATCCTTCACAGGTATGAAGGATTTTTTTTTTTTCTGGAGAAAGAGAAAGAATTTGAAATAAAAGAAAGAGAGAACGAGAGGTTCAAGTCCAGAAGGAGAGAAATATATAGAAACATATAGGAATCAACAAACAGGAACTTGAAAATCAGATAAACACATAGAAAAAATATAAGGAAGAAGTCCGGGATAATTTTTTTAAGAAAATCTCCCTGAAGGAAAAAATGGTCTGATTTTACTGTTACCTGAAAAATACCTCTAACTTCTGATACCTCACTAATCTACAATGAAAATTTTTATGTATGGTAATTACATTTGGCTTCCAAACAAGATTTGTAAATCTACATAAGCATTCAGAATACAGAGCATGGACGAAACAAAAAATATGTGGAATAAAAAAAGAGATAAAATTTTTCTCTTCTATATAGAATGTGGTGATGGATTGACACCTTCCAGGAAACCGGATGATATCCAAATTGGACTCCTCTCTATAGGCACATTTTTAAAAGAGAAGGGTTATCAAATCAGGTTGTTTACTGATCGTTATCCTGATCTGGATGAACTAAAAAGGATGATTTCCTGGTCAAGAGTAAGAATAATTGGTTTCTATACAGCTACAGATAATATTTACAGAATAATAGAAATTACTGAATTTATTAAAAAAACTTTTCCCAAAATAATTATAGTATATGGAGGCCCTCAGGCTACAGTAAGACCTTTAGAATTACTTCAGGAAAGTTTTGCTGATATAATAGTCAGATATGAAGGGGAATATACTATGCTTGACCTTGTTAATTACTACTTTTTAAAAGAAGGCAGTCTGGAAAATATAGCCGGTATAACGTATAGAGATGGTAATACTATAAAGACTAATCCTGATCGTCCCTTTATAGAAAATCTCGACGATCTTCCCATAATAGATAGAAACCTCTTACCCTATAAAGAAGATTATCCTTCAATTTTAACAGGAAGAGGATGTCCTTATAACTGCACCTTTTGTTTTCAGGGAACAGGACATTATTATCGCATGAGAAGTGTAGCAAATGTAATGAAAGAACTTGATTCTCTCCTGGCCAGATATGATGATCCTTTATATATTGGATTTACAGATGATACTTTTATTGCTGACCCTGAAAGAACTATAAGATTGTGCAGAGAAATCAAAAAAAGAAAAGAATTTCGACCGGGTTTTCACTGGTATGCTGAAACAAGGGCAAATATCCTTTATCAATATCCGGAATTAATAAGGGAAATGAAAGAAGCAGGCCTTAAGTTTATGCAGTTTGGTATAGAATCAGCGAATGAACTTATACTAAAAATTTATAAAAAAATGATAACCCCTGAACAGGTAGAATTCGTCATAAAAAAATGTGTAGAGGAGGATATATTTCAGATTGTAGTAAGTTTTATACTGGGTGGTCCTTTTGAAACAAAAGAAACAATAGAAGAAAGTTTAAATTTTGCGAAAAAATTAATCAGACTGTCTCCGGGAAGATTAAGGATATTAAATGGTTCACTGACTCCTCTGCCGGGAACTCCCCTGGGAGATGAGCCAGAAAAATATGATATTATTCCAATAGCTCCATATATGCGGGTAGGTTCTGCAGGAGGCCGCGAGTATCTTTCTGAAACAGTCAAATTAAAACTCTGGGAATTAGATGAATTAAAACAGAGATTCAGTAAAGAAGTAGTAAATACTATGAACGAAGAAATTCATAATATTCCGGTTCATCAGGTAGAAAAGCTTTTTACATATCCGGCAGAAGGCATGACATCTATGTGGTATAACATGATGAATAACTGTATTGCTCTGAGAAGATATTTTAATTTTAAAAAACATCCTTTATATAAGTCTATCAAGGAATTAAAGGATGAAGAATTAGAGAAATATTTTCCTCAGAGAACTGACACAATCTTTCAAATCACACCGGATGGAATAATACTGGATAGATATGGGAAAAACTATAAACTCAATTCTTTCGAAACAAGAATGTTTCAGCTGAGTGGAGGAAAAATTAAATTTAAAGACATAGTAAATATAATTTTAGAAGAATTTAAAAATTTTTCCTCACCAGATCAGGTAAGAGAAAAATTAATAAAATTCTACAGAGAACTGGATAAGATATATGGAATTATATTTGCAAAAATCTAAGTACGACAACAGATAAAAAAGTGTCAAAAAAACTTTAAGCATATAGTAACTATAATAATTTAGAGAAGTAGAAAAATTACTCTTTATGGGGTATAATAATCACTGGAGGTACTCTTTATGGATAGTGCATCTGTTATGTTAAAAGATAGATATAGAATTGTAAAAACCATTAAATCCGGTGGTATGGGAAGAGTATACCTGGCAGAAGATATTCCTGAAAGAAAACTTCGTGCTATAAAAGTAATGTTCAATCAGGGAGAAGCCTCAGAACAACAGTTATATGCCATAAAGAGATTTCGGGAAGAAGCTGAAATACTGGCCAGATTAGATCACCCTAATATCCCCAGTATAACAGATTATTTTATAGATAAAGGAAGTTACTATCTTGTCATGGATTACATAAAAGGAGAAGATTTGGAGAGTCTCCTTCGAAAATGTAATTTTCAGATTCCTGAAAAATTTGTAGTCTTGTGGGGAATTCAACTATGTGATGTCCTTTCTTATCTTCATACTCACAAAACTCATCCCATACTTTATAGAGATTTAAAACCGGCCAATATAATATTAAAATCAGAAGAAAATAGAATATTTCTCATAGATTTTGGTATTGCAAGAGTAATAAAACCCAGTAGTGATACTCAGAAAACAGCTGTTGGTACAGAAGGGTATGCTCCTTTAGAACAGTACAAAGGTCAACCTGAACCACGAAGCGATGTGTATGCTCTGGGAGCTACAATGCATCATCTTCTTACAGGCATAACTCCAATACCTTTTTCATTTCAATCTATAAGGCATATTAGAGACTGGCTTTCAAGAGAACTTGAGAAAATCGTTATGAAAGCTCTTGAAAATGAGATAGATAAACGTTTCTTAAGTGCCAAGGAAATGAAAGAAGAATTACTCAAGTTCTGCAGGGAAGCTTACCCTGATATGTATGAAATATTACAACAACCTCTTAAAACTGAAAAGGCAGAACTTGTAACTCTTGATAGAGTTGAAGCAGGAATTACACAGAGTACTAAAAAACCACTACCTTCACACAGATCCATACAAAACTATCATAAACATGTCCCGCCTCACTACGGCCATGTCCCACCTTACTACGGACATGTCCCGCCTCACTACGGCCATGTTCCGCCTCACTACGGACATGTTCCACCTCACTACGGCCAATCACCTTATCCTTATGGTTATCCCCATTACAGTAGAGTACCATACGGTCATCCTTCTTCTTACAGTCAAATAACACCTCAGGGTTATGAAAAACAGATGAGTCCGTCTCAAATTTCTTCAGCCTTCTCACAGGCTACCCTGGGACAGAGAACTATATTTAATCAGGTAGTATCTCCCCATGATGAAACATCAATTTATGAACAGGTAACTATTTCAGATATGACATACGACAATAAAAGTTCTTCCTGGCCCTTGAAAGAGGCTAAAGATGAAATCGAAAAGCTTATATATATGTTAAGAAGTAATGACATCCAGGAAAGAAGTCAGGCTTCCTCAGAAATAGTACAGTCCAATATTCAGGATAACAGATTATTAGAACCTATGATTTATTTACTGAATGATCTGGATTGGAATATCAGAAGAGAAATGGCAACAGCTCTGGGTAACCAGGGAAATAAAAAGGCTATTCAACCACTTTTAAAAAAACTTAAAGATGAACAACCAGATGTCAGAATTAGTGTAATAGAAGCGCTGGCGAAAATAGGAGATGGAAAGGTTGCTCAAAATCTTATTGAAGTATTGAATAACGATCTCGATGAAGGAGTCCGAGTACAGACTATTATTACTATGGGAGAAATTGGAAATGATATTACTATTCCCAGTTTAATAGGAGCTCTTAAAGATAACAGTGCCGGTGTCAGGAAAACTGCGGCTCAGGTTCTTGGACAATTCAAGGACCATAGAGCATTACCACATCTTGAAAAGGCTATGAGAGATCCTTCAAATTCTGTAGCTTTTGCTGCAAAAAAATCTTTTGACAGGTTAAAAGCAATTTTATGAAGCCAAACAGAGATATAACTCTGAGTTCACAACCAGTAATCCCATGGAAACCTATTGAATGGGAAAAAATACCTCAATTACCTTGGCCACATAAAATGATAAATCTTGCTTCTTCATGGTCTATCTTTTATCCCTGTAAGAAATGCGGTCTTTGTTGTAAGAATCCGCCTTTAATAAAAATAAAAGATGATAAAGCCTATTATTTACCAAGAGGACCAGAGGGATACTGTATTATGTATGACAGAGAACATAAGTTATGTAAAATTTACGAACAACGTCCTCTAGAATGCAGGTTACTTGTTTGCAGGGCACCTGAAAGTGTAAAAAAAAGACTGGAAAATCTATTAGTAAAGTTTTTAACAGAATATGCTTCTGAATTTGAAAATATTTCTTCAGAAGAAGAAATTATAAGTAAATTATCCTTTGAAAAATCTCCTGAAGAATAAAATTGATTATTATATGAGATTCTGCTATAATTCTGGTTAAAAAGTGAAAAGAAATGAAAAGTGAAAAGTGAAAAGTAGCAGGAGTGAACCTTGCGTTCGTCCTGGTTATCATGCCTCACCTGTCACTATTTATTAAGAAAGAAGGATACATTATGGATACACCTGATATGAACAAATCTACTATAAAATCTGAAAATATGACTCAACCGCCACTACCTCCACCTGAAAAAAACAAACAAAAACGTGGCAAACCTTTGAGTTTCTGGATGTCAATTATACTTGGCTTTTTATTTATATTAAGTATGAGTGTTAATATTATGTTATTTATATTACTTGGAGCAACTATGATGAAAGCATCGGATACTACTATGACTAATATTGGAAATGAAAAATACATTCAGGGGGAGAAAAATTCTAAAAATAAAATATTACTTGTACCGGTAAATGGTATTATTATTGAACAGGATGTAGAATCAGTTTTTTACAATAAAAAAAGCATTGTTCAGGAGATAAAAGATACACTCTCAAAAGCAGAGGAAGATCAGAACATTAAAGCCATAATATTATCAATAAATAGCCCCGGTGGAGGTATTTCTGAGTGTGAAATTATATATAGTGAAATAATAAAATTCAAAAAAAAGAAAGCCATTCCTATAATAGTATCTATGGGACAGGTGGCAGCTTCCGGGGGGTACTATATATCTGCACCGGCAACGGAAATATTTGCTCAGCCAAGCACTATCACAGGAAGTATCGGTGTAATTATGGAATTAACAAATATGGAAGAACTTTTTGATAAGGTAGGACTGAAAAGTGTAACTATTAAATCCGGCAAACTCAAAGATATAGGTTCTGCCACAAGAAAAATGACAAAAGAAGAAGAAGAAATACTTAATTCCATTATACAGGAAATGAGTGGAAGATTTCTTGATATAGTAAAGGATGGCCGGAAGTTATCAAAAGAGCATTTACAGGTAATTTCCGATGCCCGTATTTTTACTGCCTTGCAGGCTAAAGAAATAGGTCTTGTAGATAAAATTGGCTATTTAGGTGATGCCTTTGATTCTGCAAAAAAACATGCCGGCCTTAAAGATGCAAAACTTATAAAATACAAAAAAAACTTGACTTTTTTTGATTTTCTGGAAGAAACATCTAAAAACTTAAATATAAATCCTGAAAGTGAGTTTCAAAAAAAAGTTGAACATATATTCCCTGAGACACCAAGATTGATGTATATATGGAGAACCTATTAAATTTCCACACATTTTTCCCGGTCTATTTCCTGAATACTATTCTCAGGCCATGTCTGGGACCATTTCTGATGGATATGAGTTAATACTACTTTTAATGTTACAGCTGAAGGGACAGCAATAAGTACACCTAATATACCAAGTAACTCTATACCGGCCAGTATTGAAATTATTACAATCAGAGTTGGAAGACCTACACTGTGTCCTACCAGTGCAGGAGAGATAAGTTGTTTTTCTATTTCATGAATTACCAGAAAAGTTATAAGCACTCCCAGACCTGTAAGAGGGGATTTTGCAAAGGCCAGGAGAAGTGCCGGTATAGAACCCACTATAGGGCCGGCATAAGGTATTATATTCAGTATACCTGCTGAAGTACCTATTAAAAGTGCATAATCTATGCCCCATGCATAAAGAGCAATAATTATAGATATTCCTATACATATACAGACAAGTATCTGACCTCTTATAAATCCTCCAAGTCCATCATCTATTTTGATTAAAATACTCTGAAGTTCTTTTCTCCATGCCAGAGGAAATATTAATAGGAACCAGTCTCTATAAAAATCTGCATCTTTTAACAATAAAAACGCCAGAAGAGGCACAATCAGTAAAGAAGCAAGGGTTGAAAATATAGTGCCTATTATAGAAAAAGTTTGTTTTGCAAGATTCATAATAAAATTCCCTATTTCCTCAAGAGCTTTTAAAAGACTCTGATTAATATAATCCTGAACCTCCACAGGTAATCTTGGTTTAATCCAGTTATTTAAATTCTGAATATTTTGCTCAAGAGAATTTATGATTTGAGGAAAATTATTTATAAATTTAACAGCTTCACTGTTTATTTTAGGAACTGCAAAAGACAGTAAAAATATTATTACAAATATTAAAATAATGTAGACTATAATTATAGATGCTGTCCTGGATAAACCTTTACACTCACATCTTTTTCCCCACTTTCTGATATTTAACCCGTATTTGCAAAGAAAATCAACAGGTGGCTTAATTAAATAAGCCATAAATACTGAAACTATTATCATAAAAACTACATGTTTTATATAGGAAAGAATCCATATAATAGCAACACCTATAAGTATAAAAATTAATATATTAGCCATAAAACTGAGTCTTTTGCCACTCATAATAACAGTAACCTCATCTTCTATTAAAATAAAAAGAAGTGAAAAGTGAAAGGTGAAAGAAGTCAGGTTCGTTTCACATTTCACGTAACTAATCTATATTTATCATATATTCTAACAGGTTGTCAATAAGAGATTGACTTATTAAAATATAGATGTTATAATTTTTTAAATTTTACTATACTCTCTTTGAGGAGTAACCATGGAACTAGCCTTTATCTTACTTGCTGTCAGTGTTTCCCTGTTTAACTTATGGCTTTGCTTAAAGAGTTTACTATATAGTAAAATCATTTTTACAAGATTTTACTCTACCAGATATGATAACAATTATAATCCTAAAGTAGCGGTTTTTGTTCCCTGCAAGGGTGCTGATAATAATCTGAAAATTCATCTAAACGCTATTGCCACTCAAAATTACATAAATTACAGGGTTACTTTTATTGTAGATAGTGTTCTTGATCCTGCAGTGGAGGTAATCAACAGAATAACTGCTTTATATCCGCATACAAAACTATTAGTTGCAGGTAAGGCTACAACTTGCGGTCAGAAAAACCATAATCTTCTCCGGGGTATTGAAGATGATAATAATGAAAGTGAAGTCTACCTTTTTGCAGATTCAGATGTTCAGCCTCATATAAACTGGCTAAAAGAATTAATAAGACCTCTATCTCTGGAATCAGTCCCTGTGACAACCGGTTTTAGATGGCTCATACCGGAAGATAACAGTGTAAGCGGATCACTTCATTCTATGATGAGTGCCTATCTATGTATGCTTATAGCACATCAAACCTTTAGAGGAGTATGGGGAGGAAGTACAGCTATTAAAAGAAAAGATTTTGAAAAATTAAATGTAAAAGAGTTATGGGAAACATCAGTTGTAGATGATATGACACTCACAAGATTACTATTCAAAAAAAGAATAAACAGGGTATTTGTACCAACCTGCCTTACAGTAAGTTACAATACCCTTTCCCGTTTGACAGATGATATTCAGTGGTATTCCCGACAGGCAGCTTTCCTTAAAGCCTATTTAAAACCACTCTGGATAGCCTGTATAGTCCTTCATGCACTTACAATAGGTATATCATGCAGTACTCCGGTATTTGTATTAATTAGTCTTCTGTGGTTTCCTGTTTATAAATACGCAATCATAGCTTCTCTTTTTTCCCTTGTACAGATGATCTGTTATGGTATGATGAAGTTTATATATAAAGACAATCAGAGATTTATCAAATGGTTTTTATACGCACCTCTTATGCAGGTATTAGGGTTCTACAGTCTCATTAAACCCGGCTTTTCAAATAATATAGAATGGCGTAATATCTGTTATGAACTTCACAGGGATGGAAGAGTTAAATCTATCAGAGAATTACCGGAAAAGGTAGAAATTTCATAATATAGCTATCAGCTATCAGCTATCAGCTATCAGCAGAGCAAGTTATTTGCTGATAGCTGATAGCTATTAGCCGATAGCTAATAAAGGAGATATATAATGCATAGTAGAGTTCCTGCTTCTTTTATATTCAGGTTATGTCGTACACCATATATAATGTTAAGGGTTCTAAAAGGACTTGTAAGAAAACATATTACAGTAAATCTGGATTATAATCTCAAGAATGGATACAGTTTTCCTCTTTCTCAAATCAGTATTAAGATTACAAATCTGTGTAATCTCAGATGTAAAATGTGTGCCCAGTGGGGTGAAAAAGGATATAATTTTGACAAACCTCCGGAAGTATTAAGAGAGGTTGTACCACTGGAAATATATAAAAAAATGGTAGATGATGTGGCTCATTTAAAACCAATCATATATATATGGGGCGGAGAACCATTCCTGTATAAAGATTTAATTCCTCTTATAGCTTATATGAAAGAGAAAAAATTTGTAACCTCCATTGTTACAAATGGAGTCAAACTGAAAGAAAATGCAGAGGAAATAGTGGAAAGAGGATGGGAGGTCCTTATGCTTTCACTGGATGGCCCAAGAGAAATCCATGATGAAATAAGAGGGGTAAAAGGTTGTTTTGATACTCTTTCCAGAGGTATAAATACTATTCAGGAATTAAAAAGGCAAAAAAACAAAACCCTTCCTTATGTTATGATTTTTGTTACTATAACCAGAGATAATGCACCTCTCCTTGATCAGATAATGGAAATAGGTGACGAAATAGGTATTGATAGTATGATTATATACTATTCCTGGTTTACTACAGAGGAAATAGGTAATAAACACATATCTGTTATGAAGGAAAAATTAGATTGCATTCCCGAGGCATGGAAAGGTTATCTCTTCGATTATAAACAGATAGACATAGAAGCCTTACAGGATACCGTAAGAAGAATCAAACAGAAAAAATATACCTATCCCTATATGTTTATACCGGATATATCTATTGAAGATATACCGAGATATTATAAAGAACCTTCTTATATGTTCGGTTATGATAATTGTGTGGCCCCATGGCTTATAGCAGAGATTATGCCCAATGGAGATGTGTCACCCTGCAGGGATTATCCTGATTATATTGTAGGAAACATTAAAGAAAACAGTATAGTAGATATCTTTAACAATGAAAGATATAGAAAATTCAGACTTGCCTTAAAGGAATCAGGTGGATTATTTCCTATCTGTGCCAGGTGCTGTGGTCTCATGGGATTTTAGTTTATTTATATATCGCTGAGTTTTATGAAGTATACTTCTTAAAAGGCCAAGATCATAATCGGAAAGTTCGCAGGCTCTGTAGATCTGTCTGAAAAGCTGCATAGTATGACGGTGTTCTTCATAAGGAAAATAATCTATTTCTGTAAAAAATTCTTCAAGATGTTCAAATAAACCTTCCACTACACATGAAGTAGCCTGTCTCTTGACATCTCTTTCCAACAGGGGGTAATTTATAACATGCTTAAACAATTCATAACAGATTATAAGTACCGACTGAGATAAATTAATAGAAGGATATTCAGAAGCAGTGGGGATTCGTATCAGTTGATTACAGAAGGTAAGATGTTCCAGATTAAGTCCGCTGTCTTCAGGCCCAAAGAGTATGGCAATCTTATTATTCCTGGCTTTTTCCAGAAGAGAAGGTATAATTTGTTCAGGAATCAATATTTCATATTCGTATCTTTTTGGCCTTCTTGTAGTGCCTATTATATGCTCCATTGGAGAAAGGGCTTCCTTAAGGGTATCAAAGAAAATAGCATTCTTTAAGAGTTCTTCTGCAGATTTAGCCAGAGCGTAGGCTTCTTTTGTAAGAATATCCTTTGAACCCACAATAATAAGATTATGAAAACCCATATTCAGCATAGCTCTGGCAGAAGATCCCACATTCTTTGGGAGTTTCGGATTAACAAGAACTATATAAAACTGATCCAGGATTTTCTCCGGAATTTCAAAACAGATATTTTCCCTTGGTTGAGAATTTATATCAGAGGGCATGTTATTACTCCTTTAAACAGGTGAGAGGTGAACGGTGAGAGGTGAGACGTTATAACCAGGGCGAACGCAAGATTCGCCCCTGCTACGTCTCCCGTCTCCCGTCTCACTTCTTCTCTCCCGCCATAGCTTTTTCAGCCTGTTCCTTCCCGGATAAAGCATAAGCATTATTAGGATCACTTTCCAGAATCTTATCAAATGAGGCTATTGCTTCTTTATAGTTTTTCATATGATATAGTACCAGGCCTTTATTCATAAGAGTAAATATATCATCAGGAACCAACTCTAAAACCTTATCAAAGCATTTAATAGAATCCTCATATTTGCCAAGCCCAAATAAAGCACTTCCTTTATTTAACAGGGCGAGTAAATCTCCCGGGTCCAATTCCAGAACTTTATCGCTACATTTAATCGCTTCATCATATTTTTTCAGTGAAAGTAAAGACATACTTTTATATTTCCAGGCATTAATATATTGAGGGTCAAGTTCTATTGCTTTATCATAAAATTTAATACTTTCTTCAAATTTTTTTTGAAGGGATAAAGCTTTCCCTTTATTACTCCATGCCCTGACATATCCTTTATTAAGTTTTATAGCATTATCAAAACTTTTAATACCTTCCTCATAATTCTTCAAATACAACAAAAGCAAACCTCTGCAATTCCAGGCATCAATATTTTCAGGGTCACTTTTTACTACTCTATTGAAACAATCAACAACTTCTTCAACTTTATTTAGCTTATATATGAGAGAAAAATCAATGTCTAAAACCTCATTAAAATATTTAATTGCTTCTTTATATTTACCCATATTATACAAAGCGTCGCCTTTCCCGATTAAACCAGCCATTTCATCAGGATCAAGCTCCAGCACTTTATCAAAACATTTAATACCTTCCTCAGGTTTTTTCTGTAAGACGAAAGCAAATCCCCTGTATATCCATGTATCAATATTATTAGGATCCAGACCTATTGATTTATCAAAACAGGTAATAGCGTCATCATATTTCTTTTGAACCTGCAAAGACTTGCCTTTATTAGCCCAGGCCTTTGAATTTTCAGGATCAAGTTCTAAAGCTTAATCACTACATTTAATAGAATCTTCAAATTTTCCCTCCATATATAAAACTGAACCCTTATCACTCCAGGCTTCAGCATAGTCAGGCTGAATTTCTATTGCTTTATCAAAACATTTAATTGCTTCCTCATATTCTCCCTGATTTCCTAAGATATATCCCTTTTTATCCCAGGCTTCCACAGATTTAGAGTCAACCTCCAGGGCTCTGTTAAAATATGTAAGGGCCTCACCATGTTTTTTCTGAAGTAAAGATTCGTTACCTTTAGTAACCCATTCGTTAGTCTTTTTGCATGAAACAGTAATTATTAAAATTACTAACATACTGATAATGATTATTGATGTTTTTAACATAAATTGAAATTCCTTTCATAATTCTAATTAAAGTATTCTAGCACATTTAGAAAAAAAAGAAAACTATATAAATTCCTGCTCTAACCTTTCAAAATAAAGGTTTTTAATAAAAATCTTTATTTTTCAGCAGGAATAATATGGGAAAAGGTAAAATAAATATATAATTTAACATGTGGGAGAGTCCATGTTGAGAAATAATATAAAAATTAATACTCAGTTTAATTATAAATATTTTTCTCTTTTTTCTTTTTTAACTTCTTTTCTTTTAATTTCCCTTTATCTCCCCTGTTATGCTGACAAACCTCCCAGAACAGAATTAATATGGTATCAGTATGCCAAATCTTATAAAAACCTTAAAGATGTAAAAGAAGACCTCAAAAAAGGAATACTTGTCCATCCACCGAAATTTTTCGAGGAACTGAATATAGTAAATAAGGGAGTAGGAGATATTGATCCAGAAAATGCTTCCTATTACTGGTCTGCAAAACCTGGCACACTGGGATTAATGCTCTTTGTAGCAAGAGAATTTAAACTAAGGCTTAAAAATCCAGAAGCGGAACTGCCTGTAAGTGGACTTCTCAGAACTCTTGAATATCAAAATATTCTTTCCTGTTATAACAACTGGGCAGATCTCGGCAGATCCACTCATACAAATGGTGCTACCTTTGATATAACAGTACATCCTCTTTTTATGCATAATGATATAAAGAAAATAGATACTCTCGTATTAATCTTAAGAGAATTACATAAAAAAGGAGAGGTTTATTTTATTGACGAGGCATCAAATTCCTGTTTGCATGTATGTCTTCATCCTGATTATGAAGAAAAATATGCTGAAATATATTACAATATAGCCGGAGAATATGAATTATCCTCTTCTTATGCCCATAATAGAACAAGATTTAAGCCATTCAAAGAACCGGATGAAATTAGAGAAGCTATTTCAAAGGGCACCCTTTTATCTTTATTAAAAATAAGAGAAAAACTATCTGCGAATTTTTGTTTTCCTGAAAATTATGGGGAAGATTATTACTCCCTGAGACCTGAAACTACAGCTCTTTTAATGGAAATTACTGAAAGACTGAAGAAAGATCTGGGTAAAGAGTTCCTTCTTCCCCTATCTGAATTGATTAGAACTTATAAGGAACAAAAAGAAATAGTAAAATCCGATCCCTCACTTCCATTAGATTCTCCCTTTGTCTATGGTGCTGCCTTTCAGATTGACGCCTCTAAACTTTGCCAGACAGAGATTAGTCTTCTGGAAAAACATTTACAGGAATTATCATCATCCAATGATATTATATTTATAAAAAAAAGAATAAATAAATATGATGTAGCAATGAAGGCCTGTGCTATTCCTAAGTACAACATAGCCTATCAAAAAAACATAGCTTCTCTTAAAGAGAAATCTTTTAACTCAATATCTTTCAGATTGGAATTAAAATATCTATATATTACTATAGTCATGCTTCTGGTTTCCTTAACAGGACTTATTATTCACAGATTTTACAGATTAAGACAGATAATAAAAAGAATAAAGAAAATGAAAAGAAAAAAGAAAGTCAGAATAAAGAAAAGTGAACTTGTTATTATCAATGCAGCAAATACAATGACTGTTATAAAAGATTAAACATAATTCTCCTTCCATCTTTACAAAATCTGTTTTTACGTGATAAGTAAAATAGATAAATATCTATTTTTAAATTAGTGTATTTTATAACTTTTCTTTAAGATTCCCATGCCTTCCTCTGATAATTGAACATCTATCAGGGATTGAACCTTCTCGAGTTCCCTGAGAAGTTCATCTTCCGGAGTCACTTCAGTAGAACAGGTTAAATACAGTCTGATAAGAGGACTATTAGCAATTACAGGTTCAAATCTTTTATCTATCTTTCCGAGGGTTTCGAAGAGATTGTCCATAAAATAAGGGGCTAATTTCCCTTTAAGTGCAGCAATCATATCATTAAATTTCGGTGTCCACAGGTCATTATCTCTGGAAAATTCAATTTTATCTTTAGTATTAATATATTCTTCCTCTTCGCTCTTAAAAGCATCTTTATCACCGGCAAAATACAGAAGTTTTTTTCTTTCATATTCTTCAGTTTCTTTATAATAATCTCTGAGTTTCTGATAATATGATATTTTATATCGCCGCCCATCCATTTCGCTTAAACCTCTGGCACTCAGATCAAGTTTTTCTCTGGAATAGGAAGGAAGAGTATCAGATTTTTCCTGAAAAGCATCTTCATAGCCTGCATTATGTCTGGCTAGCTTGACATTATAGTCCTGTAATTCCTCATAATATTTCTCAAGGTTTTTATAATAAGAAAGTCTGTATTTATTACCATCTATATAACTCAGTGCTTCGGCACTTAATTTATATATATCGACAGGTATAAATTCTGCATCTTTTCTTTCAAATATATCAGTTTCTCCCATTTTATAGAAAAGAAGTTTTCTTTCATATTCTTCCCTTTCTTTCTGATATTCTCTGAGTTTCTGGTAATGGGAAGATCTGAATTTTTTACCATCTATTTCACTCAGGGCATAGGCACTTAAGTCTGTAGATTCACTGGAATAGAACACAGGGGAGAGAATTTTCTCTTTAAATGCTTCCTTATTACCTGCCTGGTAATAAAGCATTTTTTCTCTGTATTCTCTGGCTTTTTTATAATAGTCTTCAAGTTCAACATAATAAGACATTCTGTGCTGATTACCATCCAGTTCACTGAGTGCTTTAGCTGTCAAATCGGCAGATTCATCGGAATAAAAAAGGAGAGGATCCACTTTCTTCTGAAAAACTTCTTTCTCCCCTGCATTATGCCTGCGAAGTTTATCCTCATATTCCTGCTTTTCCCTGTAATAATCTCTGAGTTTTATATAATAAGATATTCTATACTGATTGTTATCCAGATAACTTAATGCTTCAGGTGTGAGGTCCATAATATCTGAAGGAATATAAAGTTCTTTATGATCCATAAAAAGGGTTGTATTATCTTCTTCTCTTTCAGAACCTCTATCTTCAGGAGATCTCTCTGTAATGGACCTTTCAGTGGGGAGACAAGTATATTGATTCTCCAATTCTCTCAGTGCCTGCCGGACAGGCACATAATAAGTTATATTATAATTACTTCCTTCACTGTAAAGGAAAGCTGCCGGGCCGGCTTTTCTGCCTTCAGTGTCAATTTTTTCTATTTCAGACACAAACTACATCCCCTCTCCAAAAGAAAACTGAAAAGACATTTTCATATAAGGTAAGACTTTTTTCTCTTCTGATAGATAGTCGTGGCGGGTTTTCTCTGGACCTCTACATCTCAGTATTGCATGGGCCCATAACTGAGGGTCGAGTGTCAGCAAGGGATTATAAAATGGATTTTCCCTCAGTTTCATACCGGTGAGAGGAGAATTAAGTATTTCCTGAAGAGAACTTTCATATATATTTTCAAGGAGAGGATCCCTGGAAAATTTCATAGTCAATTTACCCCTCTCTGAAATTATTTCTTTTATATAAGATCCATCAGGATATATAGTCTTATTATCAAATAGCCCATGCGATTCAAATTCTGTAGATAAATGGGCAATATTAGAATCGGGCCAGCAGAAACACTGCTGACTTATACCATTTCCCCATTTTTTATAAAGATAACATGTGCCATCGGAAAATTTTATACCCTGTTTTTGCATGGTTCCATTATTACATATAAGATCAGACAGAAGAGAATTATCTACATATCGAACAGTCCTTCTCTGATTACCTTCAGGAAACCAGGTGACGGATTCCCTGGTGCCATTCTTATAAGTAATCACTCTTTTTATGAGATTCCCCGGAAGTTGTAAAAGCTCATATGAATTACCATTTTCATGAGAAACACTCTGTCTGGTTATATTATTATTATAAAAATAACATTTATTTGTAAGGCCTCCCGGATATTTTCTGGAATAAATAAGAATCTCTTTATCTGAAAGCCAGGAAGTAGTGATTTCCCCTTTACCATCTTCTTTCCTTATATCCCTTCCTGCACCATTCCCCGATATTACAGTATTTCTTTCTATACCCGGAATAATAAGCTGAATTTCAATATTATTACCGGGGAAAGTAATATGCCTGAGTTTCTTATGAGGTTCCTCCAGTTTAACTACTTTCACACCTTCATCGGATTCCAGAGCAAATCTTTTATTACCAGTCTTTTCTTCTATTATTTTCGTATATTTCATTCTATTTCCATCTTCTGAAGGGAGGGAACAGTATTCAAATAAGTTATCTCCTCTTCTGTATCTCCATAGAAGGGTATTTTTTTCGTAATCTATACTTTTCTCAAGACATATATCTTTATATTGACATACCCTGCTATCAAAGGAATCTCTTCGGATTACATGGGAAAAACGGAAGTCTCCACTGCTATCTGAAATCCTTTTTTCTTTTATTCCTGTCTTTGTCCAGTTTGTAACGATCTCAAAGATTCCCGGGGAATATAAACATTCCCTCTGTTTTATGCCATCTTTTATCCAGTAAGTTCTCTTCTCAGTTACTTTTTTACTTTCAGATAAAGTTTTATAAAGTTTTCTCTCAAAAGATAATAAATCTATTGAAAATCCGGGAACTTCAGATGGTTTTTTAGAATCTGAACTCTTCGAAAATTCTCTAAAACTCAGGTTATCCTGGAAATAATCTTTTATCCATGAGGACAAAATCACATCATCAGGATAGTTACTAAAAGTCTCATAAGAACTCACAACTTCATTCTGCCACTTTATAAACCTGATTTTATGATCATCACTTATCTTTTTCTCTTCCTGTAATGTGCCATCTTCCCACTTTATCCTGGTGATATTTATACCATGCTTATCTCTGTATATCTCTCTATATGCTTTCTCTGCCGGTCCTATATCATGGAGATTGCCATCTATAGTTTCATTATATGATACCTCTGAAATAATTTCTTTAAGAGGATGGTTATCTCTTATATTATATATCTCACCAAGTATATCATTATAAAAACTATTCAGCTCTTTTTTATCCTGTAAAGACATAGAGCATATAATACCAAAATCCCTGAGTTCTTTTGCTAAAAGATCATTTACCCTGACCTGTCTCTTTTCCTTCAATACAGAATAAGGAGAAGTAGATATTTGCCTGATATCCATACTAAAACACTCCTTAAGAGAGACTCAGCTCTTTAAATTTTTCTTTATTCTGTAAAATTATATCTTCTATACTTAAAAGTATATCATCTGCTTCTTCAGCTTTAAATAAACCTTCTGAAATATGTTCTCTATCTTTATCCTTAAAAAAAAGCATAAAATCACTTATAGCTTCTATATAAAGATTTATACCTTCTTCCATGAGGTCTGCTACATTATCAGTACCCTTTAATTTCCTGTTAGAATATCTGCTCTTAATTATTTTGAGCTGTAGGAGGGTCTTATTCAGGTCTCTTTCAATTTTTCCTGTCTTCTTAAAATCTCCTGCAAGTAAACCCTTACCAAGAGTTCGAAGACTATTTAATAGATTCAAAAAAACTCACTCTCCCCATGAATATCATTCGGCAGATTTTTTTTTATTTATTTCTTTAATTTTAATTGTTATAGTAAGAATAGTCAAGGTGTAATTGTCTTTAAAAAATCAGGAATTTTTTCTTTTTTTTATTCAATAACTTGACAGAAGTGAATTATTATCATATAATATTCTTAAAAATAATATTATAATTTAAAACTATATAAAAATGGAAGGGAGTATATATATGGATGGAATAGGAAGAACACCTTTTTATGCAACAGGAATGACTGGAATGACAGGAGCAAGTTTTACTGCAGGTGTAAATATGACAGCAGGAGTTCAGATACCAGGTATGCCTCAGGCCCCTATGGCAGGTATGGGCAGATGGGAAATGGTTGGAGGAGCATCATGGGCAATGTACGGGGGATTTTTCGAAGGACAGACAGGAATATTTCAACAGATGGGCTTTGATACAGGACTGGATGGTGCCCTCATGGGACTTCCTATGTACAATCAGGCTATTGAAATGTCTATTGTAAATTCAGTTCAGCAGTCTCTAAGGCAGAATTATATGAATATGATGATGCAGACTCAGATGTCCATGATGATGGATAGATTGAATTTTCTGGAAGCCATGCTCAGGATGAATACAGCTGGAACAGAAAAATATATGGAGTTACTCCAGAAAATGATGGAACAAAAGATCGGTTTCGAACAACAAACCGAATCGGAACCAGAGATAGAAGAACCGCCTTATGAAGCCCCTGCTATCAGTTCAACACAACAGACATCAGGGGTACAGGGGAAATTAATGATCAGAGATAACACTATTTACACACCCGGTGGATATAAAATAACCTATGATGATAGTCATG
>JAKJGF010000091.1 GCA_022704525.1 Bacillota bacterium
CATTACGATATTCATAATTAAAATACTCTTCTCCTCTTACGGCAGGTGTAAAAAAAGAGCACATAAGTAATAAAATTATTAAATATCTCATTCCTACCAACTCCTTCTATATATTCGTGAAACATGAAACGTGACAGCACATTTTAATTTTATTAGGCGGAAAGTTTTTCATTAAATTCCCTGTGGCTTTTATTAAAAGCTACCATAAAATTCTGCAAATTTTATGCCTTTTTCTGCTTCCATTGCAAGATCACTTCCCGGCTCAATCTCTAGAACCTTTTTAAAATAGCCGATAGCTTCCTTAAATTTACCTATCTTGAGATATATTAGACCCAGTCCGTGATATGGATAAATATAATCCTTTTTAAGTTTTATTGCTATATTATACTCTTTCACAGCTTCTTCAATATTTTCTTTATTATAATATGCTTTCCCAAGATTATAATGAACATAAGGGTCCAGAGGATCAAGGTCTATTGCTTTTTTATATTCCTCTATGGCTTCATCATATTTTTTAAGATATGCTTTTACTCTTCCTAAATCATAATGAACACAGGCAATGTCAGGATCTATTTTAATTGATTTTTTATAATTTTCTATGGCTTTATTAAAATCTTCTTTCACTACATAATAATTTCCCAGACTATAGTAATTTAAAGAATCATCTGGATCAAGTTTAAGTGCTCTATCTAAATTCTTCCGGGCTTCCTTGAGATTTTTCTTTTTAACTATAAGAATATCGGCTTTACCTCTGAGCCCTCTTACAGAGTCATCCTTTAATTTCAAGGTTTCTTCAAACCATTTCATGGCATTATCATAATTTTGTTGTATTTTATAACACTCTCCTATACCTGACATAGCTTCTACATCCTGCGGCTTATACTTCAATATCTTCTTATATTCTTCTATGGCATTATCATATTTTTTTACAATAATATAAATATCAGCTATTTCAAGTCTGGCTTCAGTAAAAGTATCCTTTACTTTAAGAGCCAGGGTAAACCATTTAATAGCATTCGTATAATCTTTTTTTTCCTTATAGACATAACCTATTTTCATTCTTAAGGGAATATTTTGAGGATCTCTTTCGAGTAATTTTTTATATTTAGCTATGGCATTTTCATAGTCTTTACGAGCAAAATAACAATCTCCAAGTCCATTTATAGCTTCAATATTATCTTCATTTATGACCAGTACTTTTTTATACCATATCTCTGCATTAAATATATCCTTTTGTTCCCAGAAAACTTTTGCCATAGTTAGATAACTTTCTTCATCATCCTTATCAATATCTATGGCTCTCTCAAGAGACAATCTGGCATGCTCATATTCCCCTTTCTTTAAATAAACCTTACCGGCCCCACGAAAAGCCTCTATCGAATCTGATTTAAGTTTTTTCACTTCCTCATAACGGTCTATAGCATTTTTATAATCATCTTTTTTAAGAAACTCCTCTGCTTCCTTACACAGATGATCTATTTTTCTATCCCTGTAATAATCATTTACCAGTGAATATAGACATATGAATAATATAATTAATCCTGTAATATAGAAACATAATTTAATATATTTATTTAAAGGTTTTTTACTGAGACTTTTTGTGGAACGTAATATCTCAGTAGATTGTCCTGTTACATGTTCAGAAACTAAAAATAATTCTTCTAATTTTTCTTCTGAAATAACTTTTTCCTCAGGTGCAACTTTTTCTTCAGGTGTAACCTTTTCTCTCATTTCTGTAATCATTTTTATCTCTGTCTTCCTTGAATATATAAGGGCTCTTTTCATATCAAGAACATTTTGAAATCTCTCTTCTATTTTCATAGAAATTGCTTTCATTATTACCTTTTCAACATCGGAAACACAATGTTCCAGAGGAGGAAAATTAAAGGGAGTGCTATTTTCCGGATTTCTACCACTTAAAAGATAATAAAGAGTTGCCCCAAGAGAATAAATGTCTGATACAGGATAAGCAAAGCCCTGATATTGCTCGGGAGATGCAAAACCAGGAGTACCTGTAATTGTTCCTGCTTTCCTGGGCTGTAAGATCTTGGCTATACCAAAATCTATGAGCATAATATTACCATTATTTTCAAACATTATATTAGCAGGTTTTATATCTCTAAAAACAATTGGGTCAGGCTTTTGTTCATGAAGGTAACTCAGAACATCACATAATTTAACCCCCAGATCTATAACCTCTCCTTCGGTAAATTTTCCGTCCTTTCTCTCCATTATAATTTCCTGAAGATTTTTACCTTCTATATATTTCATAACTAAATAATAGCAATTATTCTCTACAAAATAGTCTATTATCCGGGGAATATTTTTATGTTTAATATTTACAAGAATCTGTGCTTCATTCTGAAAACGTTTTATCGCATCTTTTCTTTCTTCATCACTGGAAAAATTATCTAACATCTCCTTTATGGCACATTTTTCTTTATGCAACCAGTCTTCAGCAAGATATACTGAACCCATACCACCTTTACCGAGTATATCAATTATCTTATATCTTCCTTTAATCTCGTCTCCTCTGGATAGCGGCATAAAACCACCCCTAAATCTTTTGTATTATATCCTTTCTTTTCTGAAAAAAACAGGTCAGTATTAGAAAACCGGCAAATAAAAAACCAAGTATATTAAAATGGCGGCGGATACTTATGTCAAAAGTTTCCTCCAGTACATCACGCATATGAGGAGGAAGTATATCATTTAGATTTACCAGTGCACCAAGTAATCCCACTGACCACCTGCTTACGGCAAAATTTGATATAAATTTACTTACTTTATCCATATTCTTAAAAGGAATTATAGCACCGGAAAATATCAACTGTGGTATTAAAAGTATTGGCACAATACTGGTAGCCTTATCTACAGTTGAAACAATAGAAGAAATCAAAAGACCCATACTGAGTCCTGTAAGAGCAGTAAGATAAAGGCCGCAGTAAATATCTACATAAAATTCTACCCTTCCATTATAAGGGAAATCCACCCCAAATGACACCATCCCGAGCAAAATAGCACACTGAACCAGACATATAAAAGCCAGTACTATAAATTTAGACAGGACATAAGGGATTACCTGTAAATTTATCATTCTCTCCCTTTCATAAATTATTTTCTCTTTTATAATTTCTCGTGCTGCATTACTTGTTCCAAACCAGAGGGAAATACATACCAGAAAAAATATAAGAGTTAAAGCAGCATTTCCATCACCAATTTTTGGATCTTTATCAAAGATATCTCGTTTAAATACCAGAGCTAAAAGTATTGCTATAATAGGAGCCTGAAGGAGAATTATAGCCAGATTTTTTATATCCTTTATTAATATCTCTGTATATCTGCTTGAAAGTATTATAAACTGCCTTACAGGCGAAGCACCTCGAGCAGGTAAATTAGTAAAATATGCGGACACATCAGGTTTTTTATCCAGTAAAGAAACTGTATCCCTGAGCCTCTTTGTAATATTTTCTTTATAATAATCGGATCGTTTAAATTTTTCAGACCATTCCCAGGGACTACCCTGGTTTTCAATTATATTATAAATTTCTGTAAACTCTTTTACCTCAAAATAATTTAATGCATCAGATGGCGAACCGACAAAGACTACATACCCTCCTCTGGCAAGAAAGATTACTTTATCACAAAATTTTACATTTTTTGTCACATGAGTAACCAGCACTATAGTCCTTCCCTGATCGGCTAATTTTCTCAATAAAGACATCATCTTTGTTTCTGTTGCAGGATCCAACCCTGATGTAGGTTCATCCAGAAAAAACAAGTTGGGTTTTGTAAGCAGTTCAACACCTATACTCACTCTTTTACGCTGGCCACCACTTAATTTTTTTATCTGAGTATATTTTCTTTCACCAAGTTCAAGTTGTTCAAGAACATTATCAATTAATTCATTAATCTCTTTCTCTTTTGTATCTTCAGGAAGACGTAAAGATGCTGCATAATAAAGTGCCTTATAAACTGTTAATTCTTCATGAACTATATCATCCTGAGGAACATAACCAAGTTGAGGACGAAAAAAATTTAATTTCTGATAAAAATCTGTACCATTTACAAATATCTTTCCCTTATCAGGAGGATAAATACCTGCCAGTGTTTTTAGAAGAGTGGATTTCCCTGCACCACTGGTACCAACTATAGCTACAAATTCGCACGGATAAATAGAACATGAAACATCCTGTAAAATAGTCTTCCCCTCCAGAACAGTTCTCGTTAAAGATACTGCATCAAGTCTTAATTTTCCCTCTTCACACAGATACTTAATGACTGTTCCATCAAATAGCAACTTAAAATCACATATTTCTATTATGTCCCCTTTCTTAAGTTTTCTTTTATCTATCTTTTCTCCATTAAGATAAATACCATTACTGCTTCTATTATCTTCAATAAAAAATCCCTTTTCTTCCGTAGCAGTAACAATAGCATGATTCCAGGAAACCTGAACATTATTAAGAAAAATATCACTTTTCGGATTTCGTCCTATAGTTATCCGTCTTGAATCTTTATAATCATAAATCGCTTCATGAATAAATTTAAATTCAGTATCTCCAAGATTTATTATATCACCTGAGAGAAGTTTATATTTATCAATTTTATTGTTATTAATAAAAGTCCCGTTAGTACTGTTATTATCTTCAATAAAAAATTCTGTTCCGGAAAATATTATACTGGCATGATGACCTGACAGAAATTTATCATCCTGAATTATTATATCACAATCAGGATAAATACCAATTTTGATATTTCTGTTTTCAAGTTCAAATATTTCTCTATCTGCTTTTCCTCTGGTAAGAATTAATTTTGCTTTCATAATATATTATATACTAACAAATTTTTTTCAAATAAGCAATTATATACCTCTTAGATAAAAGGATTTTAAAATTAACTTATAGAATAATTCTATGTTATAGACATGGAGGTGGCTTTATGCCGGTATTTTGTAATAATTGTGGTTGCCCGAATAATGATAAAGCCCGCTTTTGCAGTCAGTGTGGAAATGCTGTAGTAAAACCTGTGTCAGGAGTTACCCTGAATAAAGGTGTTATACTTGACGGAAGATATGAGATAGTTGAGCTGATAAAATCAGGTGGAATGGGATCTGTATATAAAGCTATTGATAATAGACTCGATGAAGTCTGTGCCGTTAAGGAAATGACCTGTCAGTATACATCCGCAGAAGAACAACAGTATGCCGTAAGCAGATTTAATCATGAGGCAAAAACACTGGCAAAATTGAGACATTTAAATCTACCCAGAGTAATAGATCATTTTACTATTCAGGGAAAATATTATCTGGTTATGGATCTTATACCTGGTGAAGATCTGGAAATGATATTAAAACGCGAAGACGGGAAGGGCTTACCGGAATCTAAAGTTATAGACTATGCCATACAGGTTCTGGATGTTCTCTCTTATCTTCATTCTCAAAATCCACCTATAGTCTATAGAGATTTAAAACCCCCCAATATTATGATTCAAAATATTGATGGTAAAGTTATGTTAGTTGATTTTGGAATAGCCAGAGCAGTCCAACCCGGTTCAATGACAAAAAAAACATCTGTCGGCACTGAAGGTTACATAGCACCTGAACAATATATAGGCAAACCTGAACCTAAAAGTGATCTATATTCTCTCGGCGCTACAATGCACCATTTACTTACCGGAGTAGAACCAATGTTACCTTTTCATTTTACTTCTGTAAGGCAGATTGATCCAAAAATATCTGAAAAAACAAATGATATAGTTATGAAAGCACTCCAGATGAAACCTGAAGAAAGATTCTCTTCTGCTGAAGAAATGAAAAAAGCTCTCGAAATTCCCTGTATTCAATCTGTAGAAATATCAACCCCATCCAGAATAAGTGTTATATCCAGGGAACCACTTTACAGAACTCTTCCTTCTAAAGAAGAAAAACCTGCCAGAGAGCCAGAACCTGTTTACAGAACTCTTCCATCAAAGAAACAGGAAGCGCCGGAAGGTATGGTACTGATACCGGAGGGAGAATTTATTCTGGGAAGTGAAATCAGTGATACTTCCTGCAGACCACAGCAGAAACTATTTTTACCGGCCTTTTATATAGATAAATACACTGTTTCAAATCTTATGTACAGAAAATTTGTAAGAGAAACAGGTCATAAGGTTCCCTTTATGGAAGGTAAAGAATTTAAAGAATATAACTGGGATACCAGAACCAGGAATTATCCTTCAGGTAAAGCCAATTATCCGGTAGTTTTAGTGAGTTGGTACGATGCTTATGCTTATGCCAAATGGGCTAATAAAAGGCTTCCTACTGAAGTGGAATGGGAAAAAGCAGCCCGTGGAACCGACGGAAGAATGTACCCATGGGGTAATAACTGGGAGGTGGGAAAAGCAAATTGTATTATGGGAGGTATCGGTTCTACCAGTCCCAGAGAAATGTTTCCTTATGACAGGAGTGTTTATGACGTAATGGAAATGGCAGGAAATGTAAGGCAATGGACAGGTGATTTTTATTATCCTTATCCCTATAAAGGGCCCTATAAAAAAGGCAAGATGGTTAGCCTGCGGGGGGGGGCATGGAGTGATAATCCCAATTTCCTTGCCTGTTATTTAAGGAACAGAAATTTACCTCATTATAAATATAACAATATCGGTTTTCGATGTGTTATGGATATAGAAGATACATAAAGGAGTATATATATGCAATTCAACATTTTAGTCATTAACCCCGGCTCTACATCTACAAAGCTCTCACTTTTTAAAAATGAAGAGGAATTATTTTCGGAAAATGTTGTCCATCCCAGGGAAGAACTTAAAGTCTTTTCCAGTATGTTTGATCAGTACGAATACAGATTTAAATCTATAATGGATTTCATAAATAAAAAAGGCATTGTAATAGAAACTCTCCATGCCGTAGTAGCCAGGGGTGGCCTTATGAAGCCAATTCCGGCAGGAACCTATGAGATAAATGAAGATATGATAACAGATCTGAAAGATAAAAGTGTGGAGATGTGGTCTCTCGAACATGCTTCTAACCTTGCCGCACCTATTGCAAATAAGATAGCTTTAAAATTAAATATCCCGTCATTTATAGTAGACCCTATAACTGTGGACGAATTAACGCCTGTAGCTAAAATTTCCGGCGTCCCTGAGATAGAACATAAAAGCACCTTCCATGCCCTTAATCTGAGAGCAGTCGGTAAGATTGTAGCCAGGGAAGCTTTAAAGAGCAGTTTTCATAAGGTAAATCTTATAGGTGTTCATATGGGCGGAGGCATTTCAATCGTAGCTTTTGAAAAAGGAAAAGCTGTTGATTTAAACAGAGCCGGTCTCGGATATGGTCCTTTTTCCCCTCAGAGAGCCGGGACACTTGCTATTGTTGATGTAATGAATCTGTGCTTTTCAGGAAAATATACAAAAAAAGAACTCATAAAAAAATTTATGAAAGAAAGTGGCCTTACAGGTTACCTGGGGACTGATGACGGCATAGAAATAGAAAAAAGGATAGAGACGGGAGACGATAAAGCCAGGCTTGTATACGAAGCTATGCCATACCAGACAGCAAAAAAAATTGCTTCTATGGCAGCAGTCCTTAAAGGAAAAGTAGATGCAATCTTTTTAACAGGTGGCCTGGCAAATTCAAAAATGATTGTGGGACTCATAAAGGAAAGAGTAAATTTTATAAGTAAAATTTTCGTCTATCCGAGTCAGAATGAAATGTATGCCCTAGCTATGGGAGCCTTAAGGGTTTTAAGAGGTGAAGAAAAAGCTTTGAAATATTAAGCTAATAGCTAAAAAGGAGATTGAACATATGCTTAATGACTTTAAAGATGTAATAAATAAAGTTAAAGGAAAAGACCCTAAAAAAATTGTGGTTGTAAAAGCCGAAGATAAGGAAATATTTAAGGCAGCTCTGGAAGCAAAGAGTGAAGGTCTTGCTGATTTTATACTTGTAGGAGACGAAGAGAAAATAAAAGCCATTGCAAAAAGTAATGATTTCGATCTGTCCTGTCTCACAGTGATAAACCAGAAAGATGAAAAAAAAGCTTTACTTGAAAGCTTAATCCTTATTCGTTCAGACCAGGCTCATATACTGATGAAGGGGAAAATCTCCACAGGTACACTACTTAAAGGTATTCTGGATAAAGAGACAGGACTCAGAGGAAACAGAATATTAAGTCATTGTCTGGTAGGAAAAATATCAAATTATGATCGTTTTATCTTTGTAACTGATGGGGGAATGAATTTAAATCCTGATCTCAAGATGAAGGTTGATATATTAAACAATGCTATTGAACTGGCTAATAAATTTGATATAGAAAAACCAAATGTGGCAGTTCTCTCTGCAGTAGAAACTATAAATTTTGATCTTCCTGAAACAATAGATGCAGCAACTTTATCCAAAATGGCCCAGAGAGGTCAGATTAAAGATTGTATTCTGGATGGTCCTGTAGCGATAGACCTGGCACTATCCTCAGAATCTGCTGAAATAAAAGGTGTTAATACTCCAATAGCAGGTAAAACTGATATATTTCTTGTTCCAAATATAACTGTAGGAAACGTCCTGGGAAAGTCTCTTTTATATATTGCTCAGGGACAGGCAGGTGGAATAATACTCGGAGCCAGAGCGCCTGTGGTAATGCTTTCACGATCCGATAATGCATCAGTAAGACTTAATTCCATAGCACTTGGTGTTATGATGTGCATGTAATTAGGAGGATTTATATTATTTCTGTTGAATACTTCACTGTAATGGCTAAATAAGGGGGGACAGCTATATGTTAGACAAAATAAGGGAACTGGTATTAAGGCGTAATAAAGATGCCTTTTATAACCCCAATCAGTATGACCTGGACAATGAATTTGAAAAGTATCGGGATATAGTAGAAGAGCAGGGCAAATTAGATACCAATGCTATTTTCAGGTTAGGTAGACTTTATCAGGAACAGGACAATATTCAGCTGGCTTTTGAAAATTATGAAAAAGCTCTGGATATTGACCCGACCAAATCAGAAATCCATTATAATCTTGGGAATCTTTATTTTAGAGAAGGACAATTTAACGAAGCCGAAAAATCCTTCGAAAAAGCTGTAGAACTGAATAAAAAAGATGTATATGCAATGAATGCCCTGGGTAATACCTATTGCAAGCTTGGCAAATATGAACAGTCTATTGAACTACATGAAAGAGCACTGAAACATAGACCAAATGATGCCTATGCCCTTAAAGGTCTGGGAACTGTTTATCTAAACCAGCAAAATTACATTAAAGCACTTGAGCAATTCAAAAAAGCCCTGGAGGCTAAACCTGATTTCGGGATTGTCTATCATATGATGGGTAGAGCCTATCACGCCCAGAGTAAAATAGAAAATGCTATTGAAGCATATAGGAAATCCCTTTCTCTCGATTCTAATCTGGTAGCTTCTCACGAAAGCCTTGGAGAAATTTTTAAAATACAAAAAAATTATGAAGAAGCTATTAAAGAATACAAAGAAGCTATATCTAAAGAACCCCTGCAGAGTTCCACTTCTCACAGGGCACTGGGAGAAATTTATTATATTCAAAAAAGAATGAATGAAGCCATAGAAGAATTCAAACTTGCCATAGAAATAGATATAAAATATAGCTGGGCATACTGGAATTTAGGACTGGTCTATAGAGACCAGGGTGAACTTGAGAAGGCTTCTATAGCATATCAAAAAGCTGTTTCCATAGATCCTTCCTCTGCTTTATATCACAGATGCCTTGGAGAAATCTATCAAACTCAGGGTAAACTAAAAGAAGCTATATTGGAATTTCATAAATCTATTGAATTAGAACCCCTCTATTCAAGTGCTTATTTAAATCTTGGTGATACATATCGTCTGGCAGGAAAAGTTGATCAGGCTATACTGGAATATCAGGAAGCTATAAAGATAAAACCTGATTTCGCCCTGGCCCATAATAATCTCGGTTCCTGTCTTTATGACAAAGGGCAGCTTGAGCATGCGGTAAAAGAATTTAATCTGGCCATACAATTGGATCCAAACATGGCTCAGGCTTATAGTAATCTTGCTCTTGCCTATTACAGCCAGGGTGAGCTTGATAAAGCAGCAGAAAAGTATATTAAAGCATTACAGATAGAACCAGATTTGGACCTTGCTCATTGCAGTCTTGCTTCTGTCTATCAGGCACAGAATAAGATTTCTGAAGCTATAGAAGAATATGAAAAAGCTATTGAATTGGAACCAGATCTGGTACTGGCCCATAGAGGTCTCGCCTCTGCATATTATACAAAAGGAGATTTAGAAAATGCAATCTCCTCATATAAAAAAGCAATAGAAATTGAAGAAGATAATGCTATAACACATTATAATATGGGTCTCGTATATTACGACATGAAAGATCTTCAGAAAGCAAGATCTCAATATGAACATGCTATAGAACTGGATCCAACACTGGCAGTAGCGTATTTTGCCCTTGGAACTATAAATTTCGAACTCAAAGACTATGATAAAGCTTTTGAAAACTATAAAAAATCTGTAGAATTAGAACCGGATAAAGCTATAAATCAGTATCATCTTGCCCTTGCCTGTGAGAAAAAAACAGATATTAAGTCTGCAATACATGGATATATAAAAGCTATATCTATAGACCCTGAAAATACTTATGCCATAAGGAATATGATTAAAGGTTATTTAAAACTCGGTAAACTTAATGATCTAATAGATAAATTTCATAAGAAATCTGATACAGAACCAGATGATAAAATGATATATTTCTGTCTCGGCATAGCCTATTATTATTCAGGAAATATGGAAAAAGCCAGAGAATATCTTGAAAAAATGGAAGAAGAAAATGCAAAGCTTTCTCTTCTTAGAGAATATATAGCTGATACTTATTATAAAACAGGTGATTCTGAAAAAGCAGTAAAAATCATAAGAAATCTTCTTGCAGAAGAGCCTTACAATGCTGAGCTTTATTACAAACTCGGATATTATCTCAGAAATATCAAAGAACCGTGGCAGGTAAGAGAATCTTTAATGAAAGTAGGTCTCATAAAAGCAAATTCAGCTATTGCCTATACTGCCCAGTCTATTGTAAATCTAGATAGTAAAAATAATAAAGAAGCAGAAAAATTAGCTAAATTAGCTATAGCACAGGATGAAGATTTTTCTGATGCTTATTATATCTTAGGACAAATATTCCAGGCTAATGGAAAAAATAAACTGGCTATGAAATATTACCAGAAAGCTTTAACTATTGATCCTTCCAATTTAGATGCTCAGAAGGCTATTGATGGTCTTAAATAATTTAAAGGAATAAAAGCTGATAGCTGATAGCTAAATAATGAATAATTGGTTTCCTGAATTTTACCCTCATGAAGCAAATGAAGATAAATGGACTTTTGAAAGAAATAAAATGGTTTCAGAACAAATAAAAGCAAGAAGTATAAAAAATGAAAAAGTCCTTAAAGCTATGCTAAAAGTAGAACGCCATCTTTTTGTTCCTGAAAATCTTAAAAACTCTGCCTACACAGATAATCCTCTTCCAATAGGTTACGGACAGACAATCTCTCAACCATATATAGTTGCTTTTATGACTGAGGCACTGGAATTAAGTGAAAACGATAAAGTTTTAGAAATAGGTACGGGATGTGGTTATCAAACTGCCATAATAGCAGAAATAACAAAAGAAATTTATACAATAGAGATAGTAAAAGAATTAAATGAGTTTGCAGGAAATTTAATAAAAAAGCTGGGCTATAACAATGTTAAAGCCATGTGGGGTGATGGTTATAATGGATGGCCTGAACATGCTCCCTTTGACAGTATTATAATAACTGCAGCTCCTCATAAATTACCCCTCAGACTTATAGATCAGCTTAAAGTTGGTGGGAAAATGATAGTTCCTGTAGGAAGTGGATGGCATCAGGAACTCAAAAGTATAACCAGAACTTCAGACGGAATAGAAACAAAATTCTTACTTGATGTAAGATTTGTCCCAATGACTGGACAAATGGAAAGAGAACATTAATTATGCAAGAAAAAAATTTAAATCTATCCGGAAGATATTATTTATTACAGAAGATAGGTAAAGGAGGGATGGGAGAAGTATATAAAGCAAAAGATCTGAAAAAAAATGAAATAGTAGCCGTAAAATTACTTCATCAAAATCTCCGACATGGTAAATATATTTCTCGATTTAAAAGAGAAGCTGAATATTTATCTAAATTATCACATTCAAATATAATTAAATTTTATTCTTTTCAGGAAGATGAAAAATATGTTTTTCTTGTAATGGAATATATAATAGGAAGAAAAATACGGACTCATGTAAAACTTTCTCCAAAACCTGTGGAAGATGTCTTAAAATTTGCTATTCAAATATGTGATGCTCTTACTTATGCTCATTCTATGCATATAATACATCGTGATATAAAACCCGAAAATATATTAATTAACTCAGAAGAAAATGTAAAAATTTTAGATTTTGGTATAGCAAGAGGTATACCTAAAGAAACTAAATTAACTGAACCGGGAACGTTAATTGGAACCGTACAGTATCTGGCACCCGAGTATATTCAGGGTGAAAGTTTAACTCCTCTATCAGATCTTTATTCTCTTGGTGTGACACTCTATGAATTATTAACTGAAAAATTACCCTTCTCAGAAGGAAAATCTCAAGAAGTCTTCTTCCCTCAGTTATTCGAGCTACCGACTCCACCGACAAAATTCAACCAGAATATTCCTCCAGAACTGGAACTAACTCTTATTAAACTATTAGATAAAGACTCTGCTAAAAGATTTCAGAGTGCGAAAAAATTAAAAGAACGCCTTAAGGTTATTTCTATGAGTTATAATTTAAATAAATAGCTATCAGCAATAGGAATAACTAAAAGCTGACTGCTGATCGCTGATTGCTAATTAAAACGTTATTCCAATACCGGCTTTTATCTCTTTTTCATTAAGAAGATCATCTACGCCCAGTATTAACTCAAAATGCTTCTGAATCCTGTAACGTCCTTTAAAATCTATGAAAGCATTATGCTCACTGAAATCAAAAATATCAAAAGAAACAGTTGTATTTTTGGTAAGGCCATAATCAACTCCTGCCCCTAAAGATGATTTTACAATACCACCTCTTAATCTTAAATCAGGTTTAACTATTTTCCCCAGTTGAGCATTTATAGTAGTATGATTTGCATTTACATCTGCAATTCCCAGATTTAAAAACATATCCTTTTCTTTTGTCCAGTAAATATTTGCATATAAATCGGCATTAAAATCATCTTTATTCCTTGTTATAAGTATTTCATAATCGCCTGTTATATGAGATTCTTCTTCTGTCCCTTCATGAACATAACCAAGCATCCCGGTAAGAGTTCCATCTATTCTATCCATAGCTTTTCTCACATTAGCCAGTGTTTCTTTTATATCCCTCTGGTAAGCAGGTCCTTTTTCTGAAAAAGCAAGTATTTCTTGAGCTCCTTCTTCTATAAACATACAGCTTTCTCTGAGAGAAAGAAGGGCCCCTCTCACTTTAGGCGGTATTCCACTATTTGGATCAAGTGTCTCTGTTATATTTTCTGTTATTAATGCCAATTCTTCTGAGGCCTTTTTAAGCTGACATACTATCACAGCAATATCATTACCGTATATATTTACTTTTTTATCAAGATTATGAATAGAAGAAGAGACTCCTCCAAGAACCAGAGCAATATTATTTCTTATATTACGTGCCATAATAGCTAATTCATAAGACATGGAAAAAAGCCCTTCCTGAAAATTATGAAAAAACTCTTCTATAGTATCTTCACTTTCAACAATAGTCTTATTATACTGAGCTGTGCTGGCTTTAATATTAAGGATTTTTTCCTTCATATCTCTTTTAAATTGTTCGTCCCCTACTATTCTGTAGATGTTCTCAGTTTTTTTCTTTATGTTCTCAATGTTTTTATTAAAAGCATCAAGTCGTACCATTAAATTTCTATAGTTATCACCCATACTGATAGGAGTAACTCCTTCTGCTTCTGTTCCGGGCTCAACAGGTTTACCCAGAGGGTTTGGATCAATATATACCCATTGCTCACCTATAAGGCCACTTTGAATTAAATAAATACTATTTTCAGGTACTTTATGCCAGTAATCAATCTTTAATGTTACTTTTGCTTTCTGACTTTTGCTAGAAAAGTTTACTTTACCCACCTTTCCTACATATACACCCTTCATTTTTACTGCAGCATCTTCTCTTAAACCATTTATATTCGACCAGAAAACATAAATCTCATAACTTTTTCTTTCAGCAGGGTTGAGCAGGGTAGTAAAAAAGAGGACATAATAAATAAAACAACCTGTAATGATCCCTACAAGACCTGTTTTTGCATTTTTACTGAACCCCATTGCATCTTACCTGTCACTTTTCTTCTAATTTATTTATATAATTTTGAGCTTCCTGTACCCATGGACTTTCTTTCTCAGTCTTTGAAATGTAATCTTTAAAATACTTTAACGATTCTACTTTATTATTTAAATTATAATAACTTACACCAAAATCATAATAAACTTCTATATAATTAGGATCAATCCTCACTACTTCATGAAATTCATTTATAGATTTATCATATTTTTTTATTTCACTATAATTAAGCCCAAGATTATAATGAGAATAAATGTGATTGGAATTTATTTTTAATGTCTTCAAATAAAACTCATTTGATTTTTCCATATCTTTTAATTCATAGTAGATACAACCTGTATTATAATAAGCATTTAAATAATTTTCATCTACTTGAATAGCTTTTCTGTAATATTCCAGTGCTTTTTCAAATTCCTTTTTATCCTTATAAATATTTCCCAGATTATAATATATTTTAGCCTGCTCTGGATTAAGTTTAAGTGATTTTTGAAAATTCTTTATGGCAGGATTTAACATATTTTGTTTATGGTATATGAGTCCCAGATAAAAATAATTTAAATCATCATCAGGATAGAGCTTTGCTGCAGAATTATAACACTCTATAGCTTCATTATACTTATTTAAATTAAAATAAGAAGTTCCTGAAAGACGGAGTGCAGCATAATAAAAGTAAGAATCAGTTTTATTTGTTTTCATAGCTCTCTGAAATTCTTCTAACGCTTTATTATATTCCTTTTCCTGAAAATAACTTATACCTTTTATAATAACTGTATCCTTTATATCTTTTATCAGCCTGTTATCCAGGTCTGGTCTGCTAGCCATTATTGGAGCATGTTTCTCAGATATTACAGAAGGGGTTGAAAGGGGGGGAGCATTTACAGGTAGATTAGTTTTTTGACAGCCTGAAAATAGAAGAAGGAAAATTAGTAAAAATATTACTCTTTTCATAATATATACTTTTATTCCTTAAAGAACTATTCCCGCGTTTCTTCTGCTATAATTTTTTTGGATATTCTGGCTATTTCTTTAAAGGTATTCTGACTATTCCAGCCATCAAGAGGATGATTTTTAAAAAATTCAAGAAGAGCTGACCTGAGGATCTCATCTTTTGATTTTTTGCTTGTAGAAATGTATCTTTCCAGAATTGTCGCTAATTCTGGCGGAAGATAAAATTCCATCTTATACTTTCCTTCCATCTCTCTATTCCCCCAAACTATAAATATATGGGTTTATTATAGCATTTTACTTAAGGAAGTCAAGGCTAAAAGACAGCTAAAAGCTTTAATAGGAATATAATAAAGAAACTTACAGAACCAGCACAGAAAAAACTTATAATAAGTAATATCCTTAAAATTATTTTTTTCTGTTCTTTTTTTTTAAGACATCTATTATAATAAGAACTTTCAGGAAATGTTTTGAAGAATTCTTCTGTAGAGTTATATTTTATAAGCTTTAAACTCTCTTTTGCAGGATGCAAACTTTCTGCACAATTATAACAATAGAGATTGGTTATTAAATTCTTTTTATTGCACTTCTGACATTTTATATCCATAATAAAAAATTTTCTGAAAATCTGGTACGTAATCTGCTATAATATATTATAACCTGTAAATTAAGGAGGAAAATTATATGAAAAAACTTATACTATTATTATTTATTCTATTATGTTATTGTAAGGTTTCAGCAGAAGAGATAAAATCTCCTGCTGATCTTCTGGATAGAATGCAGAAAAGCTATAAGAATATTAAAAGTTATAGCTATATAAATGAACAGGGGGAATATGATACCTTTAGTAAAGAGATGCAGAAAGAGACTGCTAAAGATTATGGAGATATAAACAGTAAATATGGTGATGGAAAATCTACCGAGATTTCGGAAAAACCTGAATACAAAAAAGGGATATATGAAGTTAAATTATATAAACCCTATGCCATAAGAATGAAAATAATATCCTCCGATTATGTTCCTTCTGTTCTGATTAACTCTGAATTCATATACAGACCAGCTTCAGACCCAAAAAATTTTACTGTCAAACTCCTGGGATTTGGTTTCATTCCGGTTGAATTTCAGAGAGATGTAGTAACTGAAAATACCGGGGATTTCCTGGTTATGAACTGGACAGTAGATTTGCTCCAGCTTGATTATCTCTTCAAAAATGGAAAAGCTGTTCTATCAAAAAAAGAAAAAATCGATAATAGAGATACCTATGTTCTGGAGTTCAAATTTTCTAAAGATACAAAACCCACAAAACCGGAGTATAAACTTGGTGATATTCCATCACAGATTAAATACAAAGTCGATTACACTCTGGAAAGTCTTGAAAGAGCTAAATACTCCTCTGTAAAATACTGGATAGATAAAAAAGACCTTATAATTATAAAAAGAGAAGAATATATAGGAAATAAATTACACTCATCTAGAATCTTCAAGAATATAACCCTTAACAATATAAATAAAAGCGATATTTAAATCGTGGAACGTGAATCGTGAATCGTGAAAGGAATTTCTTTTTACTTTTCACCTTTCACTCATTTACTTCCAAGTATTACAGTAGCTTCTCTTGTTTCACTGCCCATACGAATAATTGTTAATTTAATACTTTCTCCCCTATTCTTTTTATTTATTATATCCTGAAGTTCTTCCTTTTCTTTAATAATCATATCATCTGCCGAAACCACAAGATCAAAAGGTTTTATACCCAGTTTATCTATATAACTGTCCTTTGTTACTTCCTTTACTACAAGTCCTTTTCTAGATAAATACATATCCTCCATAGCATCTGGAACAACATCTATATCCCACCCGATTTCTTTAAAAGAAAATTGTTCATTCTTTATCATAACAAAACTGATATCAGAAGGAACTCTTCTTATAAAAGAAATAGAAACCTTATCTTCGGGATGTTTTGTATCAATTATATCTTTTATCTGTCCCTCATCTTCCACTTCTAGCCCATCAAATTTTATTATAGCATCACTTATCTGAAATCCCGCTGTTTGAGACGGGCTGTTTGGTATAACTTTACCCACATAAATACCTCTTTCAATACCATAGAATTCTTTTAAATGATCCGGCATCTGTATAATAAGCATTCCAAGCCATGGTTTCCCTGATTTAGCAGGAGTATAACTTATATCTTCTCCTATTTCCTTCATAAATCGACCTGTAAATTTATCAATAGGTTCTAAAAATCCGGTTTTATGAAAAACTATTTTCTTATGTTTATCTATTATATAGAGAGTAGGAAACTGTTGTTCCGTAATATAAAGGGGCTCTATTGTTTTATCAAAATCCATTATTATAGGAAATATTATTTGTTCATCTTTCAGATAAAGTATCGAATCATTAAAGGCCTGTAATGTCACAGTTATAATAACAACATTCAAAAAGGCATTGGGCGTTTTTTTACTGAATTCCTTTAAAAATTGTATCTCCCTTTTAGTTGGGTCATCAAGGTTTTTTATAAAATAAATTAAAAGATTGGTTCCTTTATAGGTGTCAGGAGTTATTTCATTACCATATTGATCAACACCTTTAAAATCAGGAACTTCCTGTCCTTTTTCAAGTGTTCCAAAAACCGGTGATAAAGACAATACTAGTAACAATACAGTAAACAAAAAAACAAAGTTTTTCATTTTACTTTTCACCTCTTACTTCTCACTTTTCACTCTTCACGTCAGTAATTCTCTCCTTTAAATAAGAATCCTCTCTCCCCTATTGTCTTTCCAGGATAATAATGTTAAAATTATTTTAGAACTTTTATAGTGAACAAAATAGAATCTAATCACTGTTCATACTATCATAAAGGAGTGGTATTTATGAAAGTAAAAAAATTATTCTTTATATGTTTTTTCTTTCTTTCCTTCCTTTCAATAACGACAATAGCGTTTTCTGAAAATATATTAGAACTTATTGGAGAAGTAAAATTTGTTCAGAATGGGAATAGCGGTTATTATGCTCTTATAGTTGGTGGTAAACATTACGCTCTTATAAATCTTCCCAGACAGAAGGGAGAACTTAAGGAAGGGAAATACAAAATAATGGGAATAACCACACTGGATATTAAAGATCCTCTTTTTACTGGCCCCATTCCTCTACAGGTAACACAGATGAATTTTATGGCATCTACTTCTCAGCCTGAAAACAATCAGAATGGCAGTGTAGAATTAACAGGAG
>JAKJGF010000322.1 GCA_022704525.1 Bacillota bacterium
GTGCTATGTACAGAGCACTTACCTGGAAAGCCTTGAGACAGGGTATAGATCCTCTTGATGAAGAGAAAATTACCTCTATGGCTGAAAATACAGAAATTAATATAGTTCCGTCCCTGGAGAGTATTGCCGGATATCTTGTTTTTATGGACGGAATTAATGTAAGTGAAAGACTGAATGAACCAGAGGTCAGAAAAAACGTCTCCCCTGTTGCGTCTGTAAGTCCTCTCAGGAAAATTCTTGTGGAAAAACAAAAAAAAATGGCCCTCTCCAGAGGTGTTATAATGGCAGGGCGAGATATTACTACTGTTGTAATTCCTGAGGCAGAAGTAAAAATATTTCTTACTGCTACCCCTGAAGAGAGAGCACGGAGAAGACTTATGGAACTTATAGATAAAGGTGAGAATATTTCTTATGAAAGTGTTCTGAAGGAAATAAAAAGACGGGATCATATTGATTCTACAAGAGCAGATTCTCCTCTTATAAAAGCACCCGATGCAGTAGAAGTAGATTGCAGTGATAAAACCTTAGAGGAAGTGGTGGAAGAGATATTTATTATAGCAATGAATGCAGCAGGGGCGAGATAACCTCGCCCCCGTAACCTCGTCCGTACTATTCTCGCCCCTGGAGGTTGGTAATGTGTCTAAAAATGAATATAAAATTATTAAGTCCAGGGATATAGGCTTTTGTTCTGGTGTGAACAGAGCTGTCAAAATGACAGAAAAAGCTCTTCAAGAAGGGAAAAGGGTTTATATAGCAGGCGAACTCATTCATAATCCCCGGGAATTAAAACGTCTCCAGGGAAAAGGGTTGCAAATGATTGAAAGCCTTGAAGAGGCTAAAGGCGGCACTTTAATTATACGCTCTCACGGAATATCTCCCGGAGAATACAATAGAGCTACTGCCATTGGAATGGAAATAATTGATGCCACCTGTCCTTATGTGAAGAAATTACAGGATATGGCATCCCTCCTGAATAATGAAGGTTATAAGATAGTTATAATAGGTGAAGCCAGTCATCCGGAAGTTCAGGGAATAGTTGGTTATGCTCCCGGTGCTGTTGTTATAAGTAAGAGAGAAGAAATAGAAGGTATTAAGATAGGAACAAAGGTTGGTTTATTGATTCAGACAACTCAAAAAATCGGTTTATTACAGGAAATAGTGTCATATATCCTGCCCGGGACCTTTGAATTGAAAATCTTTAATACCATCTGTAATGCCACAGAGAAAAGGCAGAAGGCTACATATAAACTTGCCCGGGAGGTAGATATTATGATTGTTATAGGTGGGAAAAATAGTTCAAATACAAATAAGCTTGTCAGTATATCCAGAGATACAGGAGTTAAGACTTACCATATAGAGACATCTTCCGAATTAAAAGATGAATGGTTTTCCTCCGTTGTAAAGATTGGAGTTACCGGAGGGGCATCAACACCAACCTGGTTGATTGATGAAATAGTGGAGAAAATAGAAGAATTATGTCAAAAAAGACTGGAGCAATAATAAAATCAGTATGTCCTGACAGTATAGCCTCGGAAGTAGGTCTCTGTCCCGGTGATATTATTCTTTCTATTAATAGCCATTCTCTCAGAGATATTATTGATTATCATTTCTGGAGTTCTGAAGGTGACATAGAAATCCTTGTGGAAAGAGACGGAGAGAGGTGGATTTTAAATATTGAAAAAGAGCCTTATGAAGAAATGGGTATAGATTTTGTTACCGATCTTTTTGACGGTCTTAAAAAATGTCATAATAAGTGCATATTCTGTTTTGTTGATCAGACTCCTCCGGGCATGAGACATCAGGTATATGTAAAAGATGATGATTACAGACTTTCCTTTTTATATGGAAATTTTATAACCCTTAATAATACAGCAGAAGTTGATTTAAAGAGAATAATAGATCTCAGGTTATCCCCTCTTTATATTTCTGTTCACACATTAAATTCATCGGTAAGAAAATTGCTTTTCGGTATAAAAAGTGAAGATAATATTTATGAAAAACTCAGATTTTTAGTGAAAAGAAATATTGAATTACATACGCAGATAGTTTTATGTAATGGTATTAATGATGGAAAAGAGCTTGATGAAACTATAGAAAAGCTTTCAAAACTTTATCCCTGTGTCAGATCTATCGGGGTTGTACCTGTGGGACTTACACGCTACAGAAAGGGACTTTATCCTTTAATTCCTTATAATTCCATAAGTGCATACAGGGTTATAAAGCAGGTAGAAGAATGGCAGAAACGTTTTAGAAAAACTATAAAGACAAATTTAGTTTTTCTTGCCGATGAATTTTATATCCTCAGTGGCAGAAAATTCCCTTCTTTCAGGCATTATGAAGGATTTTACCAGCTAGAAAATGGTATTGGTATGGCAGCAAATTTTTTGTCTCCTTTACTGAGAAAGAAGGTAAAATTTCATTTTAACAGAAAGATTACTATTGTTACAGGGAAAGCTTCCCTTGAGATTCTAGAACAATTAAAGAACTATATTTATGGTTCCGAATTACAGATTTTACAGTGTCCGAGTTTTTTCTGGGGAGATTCTATCACCGTTACCGGTTTACTTACAGGTGAAGATATATACAGGACTCTTAAGAATATTGATACAGAAGAAGATATATTTATACCGGAAAATTCTCTCAGAAAAGATGGTTTTTTTTTAGATGATATGTCAGTAGAGTGTCTGGGAAAAAGACTGGGGAAAAATATTCATTCCTTCAGTGGATCTGCTCTTGATTTTTTGAAATTTATGGAGGAAAATAAATATGCCAAACCCTGTTGTAGCAATTGTAGGACGTCCTAATGTGGGGAAATCTACACTTTTTAATAGACTTCTTTCTAAAAGAGTGGCTATTGTAGATAATGTAGCAGGAGTTACAAGAGACCGTCTTTACAGGGAATGTGAATGGACAGGTCGCAGGTTTCTATTGATTGATACAGGAGGTCTTCAATTTGATAAAGAGGACAATATGAAAAAAGAGATAGCTCTTCAGGTAACACTGGCTATAGAGGAAGCAGAACTCATTCTTTTCATGGTAGATGCCAGAGAAGGACTTTCTTCCGTTGATATAGAAATTTCTCATAGACTCAGAAAATCACTTAAACCTGTAATACTGGTGATAAACAAGGTAGAAGGAGAAGTAAAAGAAAGAGAAAGTTATGAATTTTATAGACTTGGTTATGAACATATGATAAATATATCAGCCGAACATGGCCTTAATACAGGGGATCTTCTGGATCAGATTATCTGTAAGTTACCTGAAGAAACAGAGTCTTCCTATCCTGAGAATACTGTATCTGTAGCTATCGTAGGACGCCCCAATGTAGGGAAATCCTCTCTTCTAAACGGACTTTTAGGGGAAAAAAGAGTTATTGTAGATTCTACTCCGGGTACTACAAGGGATTCTATTGATACACTTATATGGAGGAATGATAATTATTTTAATTTTATTGATACTGCCGGTATTAGAAGAAAAAGCAGGGTAACTGATGATGTAGAGTATTACAGTGTCATAAGAGCATTTAAAGCTATTTCCAGGGCAGAGATCTGTCTTTTAGTAATTGATGCTGAACAGGGCGTATCGGAACAGGATAAAAAGATTGCAGGGAAAATTATAAAAGAAGGCAAATCATGTCTCGTAGTAGTAAATAAATGGGATCTGGTTATGGATAGAGAGAAAAAGCGATCTATAGAGAGAGAAGATATAAAAAATCCTAAAGCTTTATTAAAAAAAGTAAAAGAAGATATAAAAGTTAAATACAGTAAATTCTTAAGAAAGACTTTATATTTTGTAGATTACTCCCCTATTTTATTCATATCGGCTCTTAATAAATGGGGTCTTCTTGAGATATTTTCCGAGGTGATAAAAATCAGTAACGAAAATTCTAAGAGAATTAATACTCCTGTTTTAAATCAGGTAGTGAGGGAAGCCGTGGTTGATAGACCGCCACCGGCTTATAAAGGGAATACGTTAAAGATTTACTTTGCATCACAGCCAGGAGTTAGCCCTCCAACCATATTGTTATTCGTAAATTCTAAAAAGCTTCTTCATTTTTCTTATAAGCGATATCTGGAGAATAGATTGAGGGATGCCTTTGGATTTCAAGGTTCACCAATCAGAATATTATTGAAGGAAGGATATTAATATGGTTAAATTAAT
>JAKJGF010000323.1 GCA_022704525.1 Bacillota bacterium
CAAAAGATATGCCGTCAAAGGAGAAAGTTATAACTTAAATAAATACAAAACTGTATATTCTGTAATAACAGATTTCATTGTAACAGGATCATAGATTTTGCGTAAGAGCCCGGAGAGAGACAGACTTATAAGATGGATACTAACTTGCCTGTGGCGGTACTTAGAGAGAAGTGCTTATCACTGGAGAAAATTTTTATTTATCTCTCCACCGGCAGTGGGTACAGAGCGGGAAAGTGTCAAATCTCTTAATAATGAAAAAATTGACCTTCTTCAGTAAAATATAAAAAGGCTACCCTCTTGTAGGGTAGCCTCTCAAAAAATTTACTTACTTGAATCAAAAAATTCAAAAATTATTTTCACTACTTCTTCACCCACTCTGGACTGGGCTTCTTTTGTGGCAGCTCCTATGTGAGGAGTAAGAATAACATTCTCAAATTGCCTGAATTCTTCTCTGTAATTTGGTTCTGTTTCAAAAACATCCAGGGCAGCTCCTGCTACTTTTCCTGATTTTAATGCTTCCATAAGGGCCACTTCATCTATAACGCCACCTCTGGCACAGTTTATTATAAAGACGCCGTCTTTCATCTTTGCAAAATGCTCTGCCTTGAGAATTGCACCGTGTTCCTTTATAAAAGGAGTATGAAGAGTTATAAAATCAGATTTTTCAAGCATAGTCTTCATAGGATGTTGTTCTGTACCACATCCTTTCGACTCAAAATTAATAATAGCTCTCATACTCTGAAAATGAACCTGCATTCCAAGTCCCAGAGCACGTTTTGCCACTTCTTGACCAATTCGTCCAAGTCCAATAATTCCAATGGTTTTACCATATAACTCCATTGCCTGATACCCTTTTTTTACCCATTTACCCTGTTTCATTGAAGAATCGAGATAGGTTAATTTCTTAGAGAGAGCAAACATCATAGCTATAGCCAGTTCTGCCACGGAAATAGAACTTGCAGCGGGAGTATTAGCCACTTTAACACCGACCTTCTCTGCTGTCACAACATCTATATTATCAACACCCACACCGCCTCTTACCACGAGTTTTAGATTTTTAGCAGCATTTATAACATCTGCCGTCACCTTTGTAGCACTTCTCACAACCATTACATGATAGTCAGGAATAACACTCAGAAGTTCATCCGGCTTCATACCGACTTTAACATCTACCTGAAGACCAGAATGTTCCTGTAATTTTGCCAGAGATTGTTTGTCCATTGAATCACATATAAGTACTTTCATAAATTTTACCTGGATTTTCCTGAGAAAATCCTCAGTATCCCTCCTTTATGATAATTATAGTATTATTAATTCGGCATTTACTCTATAATATCCTTCTGAAAGTTATGGTAATCTATAAAGCTTGTTTAAAACTACAGAACAATTTGAAGTAGTCCTAAAGAGATGATGTATTATGGATCCTTCACCTTTGAATTTTCAAAATGCGTAACTTCTATATTAACTATAATTTATTTTACGCCCATTAGAACATCCCTGAATATTTCAGAAGACATCTGTTTTAGATTTGCCGAAACTAAAGGCTTGAATTCCATGTGGGCAAGAATGTCATTTTCTATATCAATTCCGGGAGCAACCTCCAGAAGATGAAGTCCGTCAGATTCCAATTTAAAAACACATCTTTCTGTTATATATTTGACAGGAGTGCCTTTCTCACAGGCATATTCAGCACTGAAGGTAATCTGCTGAACCTTATTTACAAACTTCTTTACTTTCCCTTCCTGAATTATTTTTAATTTTCCATCATGAGCCTCAACTTTTAGTCCATCTGCTGTAAAGGTAGTGCAGTAAACAACCTGTTTTGCATTCTGGGTTATATTTATAAACCCTCCGCATCCTGCAAGTTTCGGCCCAAATCGGCTTACATTAACATTGCCCTTTACGTCTATTTCAGCAGCTCCCAGGAATGCTATATCAAGCCCTCCTCCGTCATAAAAATCAAATTGATAAGGTTGATCCAGGCAGCAATAAGGAGTATAGGATGCTCCAAAACTCAAACCGGAAGCAGGGAGTCCTCCTATAGGCCCCGACTCTACTGTCAACACCATTCTATCTCTAATCCCTTCTTCTTTTGCCACATTGGCAACTCCCTCGGGCATTCCGATACCAAGATTTACAATACACTGTCCCAGTGGCAAAAGTTCAAAAAGGCTTCGTCTGGCAATTATTTTTCTTATATCCATTTTCATAGGTTTAAAGAGACTATCTTCAGGATAAGCAACCTGTCCCGAGTAATAGGGACAGTACTGTTCTCCGAAGGTCTGCATATGGAGATGAGGTGTTTTTATCATATCCACAAGAACTATATAGTCAACCAGTATTCCCGGAATTTCCACAAAGAGCTGATTTATACCACTGTGTTTTGCAAGTCTCATTACCTGGCATATTACTATGCCCCCTCTTTTTTTTGTTGCCAGTGCCTGAGCAAGTCCTTCAAGAGTGGCAACTTCCTGTTCCATACTTATATTTCCAAATTCATCTGCTGTTGTTCCTCTTATAAGAGCCACATCAATATCAAAATGTTTATACCTTAAATAATCCTTTCCATCCAGTTTAATCACTTCTACCAGTTCTTCTTCTGTTTTTGAATTGATTTTTCCCCCTTCAACACGGGGATCTACAAAGGTTTTAAGACCCACATGGGTAATTGTTCCCGGTTTTCCTGCAGCAATATCACGAAACATATGGGAAATAACTCCCTGGGGGAAATTATAGCCTTTCATTTCTCCTGACATAGCAAGCTTTCCCAGTTTCGGAGCAAGTCCCCAGTGTCCTCCTATAGCTCTTTTTACCATGCCTTTCTGACCGAAGTGATTTAATCCTCTGTCTTTACCGTCTCCCTGGCCTGCTACAAATATGAGATTGACATCTCTGGGATGACCATCTTTTACAAATCTTTCTTCCAGAGCCGACGTAAGGGCTTCTGGATGGCCACTTCCCACAAAACCTCCCACTACTACACTGTCTCCGTCTTTGATTTTTGCAATAGCTTCTTCTGCTGTGATTAATTTTGATTGCATTACCTTTGCTCCTTTCTTTATGCTCATGTCCGGTATTCTTTGTCAGGTTTCAGATTTGTTTATCAGGAGGAGGTCACATCTCCCTTTCTGTATTACAAATTATTCATAAATTCCTTTATCTTATCTTCAAAAAGATGAGTATCAAAAAGGCAGGAGAGGTGACCATTTTTACTGTCATAATAAAAACATTCACAATCTTTTATAAAAGGTTTTGCTTCTTCTGCCTGAGCTCTTGTGAACATAAGATCTGAATCATCTATAATTATAAGAGTTTTTGCTTTTATATGAGAGAGAGCCTCTTTTAGTGTTTCTTCTCCTTCTCTCAAATCAAAGAGAATATTAGTTTTTGCTATATACATATAGGAATTTGCGTCAAAATATTCCATCCTTCCGAAAACAATATCTTCAATTTCCTTTTCCACCAGAAATTTTTCATCAAAACTTTTAAAAGGACTTAAATCCGGATCTGAAAATTTTCTTCCAAAGTTCTTCTCAGCCCAGTCATCTGTTCTTGTAGCCATAAGAAGTATTTTAAAAGCCAGTAGAAGTCCTTCTACGGGAAGGGTTTTGCCGTAGTACTTACCTCCTGACCAGTTTGGATCAAGTCTTATAGCGTCTATTCCCAGTTGATTTGGAACCATTATTCCATAAGGTCTTATCATAGGAGTTGCCACAACGGAAATCATGGTTTCCACCATGTCAGGAAAATGTCTTGCCCACATAAAAGCCTGAAGCCCTCCCATAGAAGGCCCCATTACCAGTTTAAGTTTTGTAATGCCCATACTCTTAAGTAATTCTTTCTGAAGTCTTACTACATCTTTTAATGTAAATATGGGAAAATCCAGGCCGTATTCCTTTCCTGTATCGGGATTTATAGAGGCAGGTCCTGTGGTTATAACACAGGGATTGTAAAAGTTAATATTGGAAAGAACATCTGTGCTTATGACAAAGTATCTGTCTGTATCTATTGTTTTTCCTGATCCTACCATCATATCCCACCATCCGGCGGCAGGATCCTCTTCTTTGTATTTTCCTGCCGCATGACTTGTTCCTGTAAAATACTGACATATTAAAATAACATTATCTT
>JAKJGF010000092.1 GCA_022704525.1 Bacillota bacterium
AATAAGAAGAGCCGATCATGTTCTGGATATTGGCCCCGGAGCAGGTCTTTACGGTGGAGAGATTGTAGCACAGGGAAGGCCTGAAGATATTGAAAGAAATCCTCTGTCCCTTACAGGGCAGTATCTTTCAGGCAGTCTGAAGATAGATGTGCCTGAAAAAAGAAGAAGTTCTTCTAAATTTATTCATATCCTGGGGTGCAGGGAACATAATCTTAAAAATATTGATATCCATATACCTTCAGGTGTTTTTACCCTGATTACCGGTGTTTCAGGTTCAGGTAAATCAACACTTATATATGAGATATTATATAAGGGGCTTATGAAAAAACTTCATGCTTCGAAAGAAAGACCCGGCCAACATGATGAAATCATTTCTGATATTGAAATCGATAAGGTAATTGTTATTGACCAGAGTCCCATAGGAAGAACTCCTCGAAGTAATCCTGCTACTTATACAAAGGTATTTGATGAAATAAGAAATATCTTTGCTCTTACAGAAGAAGCTAAAATTCGCGGCTATAAGGCAGGAAGATTTTCTTTTAACGTAAAGGGCGGACGATGTGAAGCCTGCCAGGGTGATGGACTCATAAAGATCGAAATGAATTTTTTACCCGATGTTTATGTGGAATGTGAAGAATGCAAGGGAAAACGATATAATAGAGAAACCCTTGAGGTAAAATATAAAAGTAAGAATATAGCAGAAGTTCTGGATATGAGTGTAGAGGAAGGAATGAAGTTTTTTTCAAATATTCCTGCTGTCCTTATAAAACTTCAGACTCTTGATAGAGTGGGTCTCAGCTATATTAAACTCGGCCAGAGTTCAACGACTCTTTCAGGAGGAGAGGCACAGCGTATTAAACTTACAAGGGAACTTTCAAAAAGAGAAACAGGTAAAAATGTATATCTCCTGGATGAACCCACTACAGGACTTCATTTTCATGATGTAAAAAAGCTTATAAAAGTGTTAAATGATCTTGTGGATAAAGGGAATACCGTTATCGTTATAGAACATAATCTGGATGTAATTAAATCAGGGGATTATATTATTGACCTGGGACCTGAGGGAGGAGATAAGGGAGGATGTATTATTGCCACAGGAACCCCTGAAGAAGTAGCAGAGAATAAAGATAGTTATACAGGACAGTTTCTTAAAAAGATCTTTCAGGGAGCTTGAGAATATGGATTCCTTAAGAAATTTTTTTAATGAGAATGAAAAAAAATAATTACCGGAAAATACAAATGTAAAATATGATTGACTATCTGACATTACCTGAGAAAACAGGATGTTATTTTTATAAAGACGAACATAGTAATATAATCTACGTAGGCAAGGCTAAAAATCTGAAAAAAAGGATTTCTTCTTATTTTCAGAAACGAGACCATGATACTAAAACACTTGCCCTCATAAATGATATCCATTCCATGGACTATATAGTTACAGATAATGAAGTAGAAGCACTCATACTGGAAAATACCCTTATAAAAAAACATAAACCGAAATTCAATATTAATCTGAAAGACTCACGTCGCTATGCCTATATAGAAATAACTGATGAAAAATTCCCCCGCCTTCTTATTGCGAGAAATAAAGAAGGTAAGAGTGAATTTTTCGGTCCTTTTGTATCGGGACAGAAAAGAGATCATATTATTAAGCTTTTGAGAAAGATATTTAAGGTTCGAACCTGTAAAAGACTGCATAAAAAAGCATGTCTCAGATATCATATAAATCTGTGTCATGCTCCCTGTATCGGTAATATATCCCCTGAGGATTACAGTGAAAAAATAAAAAATGTAAGATTTGTCCTTAAAGGTAATATAAAGGATCTCCTTCATGTTCTGAAAGAGAAGATGCAAAAAGCTTCCCTTGAGCTTGAATTTGAGCAGGCTATAGATTACCGTGAACAGATTTATGCTCTGGAACAATTGAATGAACATCAGAATATGGAGAGAGCTCGAAGATACAACGAAGATATAATCAATTATATCCTTCAAAAGGATCAGGTATTTCTGCTTTTATTCAATATAGATAAAGGTACCTTACATAATAAATCCGAATTTATTTTTGACTGGCACTTTGATTTCTTTGAAGAGTTTCTTGTGCAGTACTATTCTGAACATACCATACCGGAAGAACTTATAGTGCCTGAAGATATAGACCCTGCTATAAGGAATTTTCTGAAGTATAAAAAAGGTGCTAAAGTAATAGTAACTGTGCCGAAGATTGGAGAAAAAAAACATCTCCTGGAACTTGTAAAAAAGAACGTGGAGCTTTCTTTCTTCGGGGATATGATAAAAGTGGAGGAACTTCAGAAAAAATTGAGACTTAATGATTTGCCTTCTGTAATAGAATGTTTTGATGTATCCCATCTTGCAGGCACTTTTACTGTTGGTTCAATGGTGCAGTTTCGAAACGGAAAACCTGATAAAAGTAATTACAGGAGATTTAAGATAAAATACCCTGAATCCCTTGAAGATGATTGTGCTTCCATAGGGGAAATCGTGAGACGCCGTTATAGGAGGTTAAAAGAAGAAGAAACTCCCATGCCTGATCTTATCATAATTGACGGCGGTAAGGGGCAGTTATCTTCTGCTTTAGGGGAACTTAAAGAACTTTCTTTAAAGATACCTGTTATTTCCATAGCGAAAAAGTTTGAAGAAATTTATTTTCCCGGTTCCTCTGTGCCCTTGAGACTTCATAGAACGGATAAGGCCCTTCTTTTTATAGAGGAAATAAGGGATGAAGCGCACAGATTTGCCCTGAGCTATAATAGAAAACTCCGGGCTTTTTCTAAGTACCGCAACAGGTAAAAAAGTATCCAAAAACATATACACCTGCGCTCAAATCGTGATTGAAACTTCTTTGGCTTATCCTTTTTAAACTTCGGGAGTTCTATAAAGTGCAATTCCTTAACATCAGTTAATTCTTTCTTTGCTTTAATATTCAAATACCTATAAATATTATGCAAATCTCTTTCTAACGGACAGGTTCCGGTTCCTTCCCGGCCTTTTTATATTCTTCAAGCCATTTTCCCGCTTTTTTAAGGCCCGATTCAAAACCCTTCGGCCCTTTATCTGATAAAAGAGCTATAAGACCGTTTTCCCCGATAATAAATACCCTGGCAGGCCATGCGTCGTAATTATCGTCAACGGTATTATCCATATTATCAAGAATTACTGGTACAGTAATTTTCCCTTCCTCTATGAACAAACGGGCGACAGTGCATCTTTCAAGATAGTTTCTCGGATCTATAATACCTTTTTCCACGGCGTACTTCACGGAACGGCTGCTGTTAGACGGATGGCCTTCTCTTATATATACAATCCGAAATTCTGCAATATCCTTATAATTCTGATACATTTTTTCCATTTTTCCTGATTGATGAAGAAAAAGTGGAGAGGTATAGCTTCCGAAGAATAGAATTACCGGAAGTTTAAGTTTTGATAGATCTGTTTCCTCTTTTCCGTCAGGAGACAAAAGTTTTAAAGCCGGTGCCATATGTCCCACGTGAAGTTCTCTCGTTATATACTCTTCTCCCCGGCCTGTAGAAGTCCATAAAAGTATCAGTAAAAATCCTATAAAAAGATAAAAAAAATTTTTCATAATTTAACTTTACATTTCCTTTTCTTCTAAAGCTTTCCAGCAGCTCAAACATATTCCATGGGAAATATTCAGCAACTCACAGGTTTCTTTTATTTTTATGCCGTTTTTCATAAGGCACCTGCACCAGGCGCACTGGAATATGTCTTTATTATCTTTAATCAGAGTTAATATGTAATCCATAAAACAGCTTCTTTCTTATTTTGAGCTTTCAGTTATCAGCAGTCAGCAATAAGCTTTTAGCTGAAAGTTTATTTATTTATTTAACTATATAACAATGAGGTATAACATGGCGGTAAAATATATGTAAAATAAATACTTGAATCTTCAGGAGCCTACTATATAATAGTAAAATATAAAGGAGATTTAAATAAAATGAAAAATCAGTTTAAACTTGTCTCTTCTTTTAAACCTGGAGGTTCTCAGCCGGAAGCCATAGAGAAATTACTCGAAGGCCTGGAAAAGAAAGAGCGATTTCAGACCCTTCTGGGTGTGACAGGTTCAGGGAAAACCTTTACCATAGCAAATGTTATTGAAAGAATTAACAGACCCGCTCTCGTTATAGCCCACAATAAAACCCTTGCGGCACAGCTTTATAATGAATTCAGAGAGTTTTTCCCGAAAAACAGAGTGGAATATTTTGTTTCCTATTATGATTATTACCAACCTGAATCTTATATCCCCCAGAAGGATCAGTATATAGAAAAAGATGCTCAGATAAATCCGAAAATTGAACAACTCCGTCTTTCTGCTACTGCTTCGATATTGTCCCGGCAGGATGTGATAATTGTAGCCAGTGTTTCCTGTATATATGGCCTCGGTAACCCGGAGCATTTCAGAAATCTTGGCTTTGAGCTTTCTGTGGGGCAAAAAATAGGGAGAAAAGAATTACTGCAAAAACTTATAAATATCCAATTTGAAAGAAATGATACGGAACTCCTGGCGGGAAGATTTCGTGTAAGGGGAGATACGGTTGATCTTGTCCCGGGTTATTATAACAATATTATTCGTTTTGAAATGTTCGGCCCTGAGATTGAAAGAATCAGAGAGATTGATAAAAATACCGGTTCAGTTAAAGAAGAACTTAATTATTTCTATATATATCCTGCAAGGCATTTTGTTATCCCCAGAGAGATTTATGAGAAGGCCCTATTGTTAATAAAAAAAGAACTTCATATGAGATTACCCGAACTTGATATAATTACATCTTCTAGATTGAAGCAGAGAACCCTTTATGATATGGAAATGATAAAAGAAACCGGTTATTGTAAGGGTATTGAAAATTATTCCCGCCATTTTGATTTCAGACTCCCAGGAGAGAAGCCCTATGTGCTTTTAGATTATTTCCCCAAAGATTTTCTTATGATAATAGATGAAAGCCATCAGACTATACCTCAACTTCATGGTATGTATAAAGGTGACTTCAGTCGCAAAAAAAATCTTATTGATTACGGTTTTCGCCTTCCTTCTGCCTTTGATAACCGCCCCCTTAAATTTCAGGAATTTGAGAAATATATGAAGAGTGTGGTCTTTGTATCTGCTACCCCGGGAGATTATGAACTTAAAAAATCCGGTCAGGTTGTAGAACAGATAATAAGGCCTACAGGTCTTGTAGACCCGAAGGTTGAAATAAAACCACTTGAAAATCAGGTAGAAGATTTAATAAGAGAGATTAGAGCTACACTTAAGGCAGGTAATAGAATTCTTGTAACGACCCTTACTAAAAAGCTTGCAGAAGAATTAACGGAATTTTTAGCTGAAGGAGGACTGAAAACAAGGTATTTACATTCAGAGATTGATACACTTGAAAGGACTGAGATTATTCGTGAATTAAGACTGGGAATATTTGATGTCCTTGTGGGTATAAATCTTTTAAGAGAGGGACTTGATATTCCTGAAGTGGGTTTTATCGGTGTTCTGGATGCAGATAAAGAAGGATTTTTAAGGGATCAGAGGAGTTTAATTCAGATTATAGGAAGGGCAGCAAGAAATATTGACTCAAAAGTCGTTTTATATGCAGATAATATTACTGCTTCAATCAAAAGAGCCATTGATGAAACAAACAGAAGGAGAGATCTTCAGATTGAATTTAATAAGAAACATAATATAAAACCACAGACAATTATAAAACCTGTAAAGGAAAAAATAGTAGAAATTAAGGATATAAAATATGTCCCTAAAAAGGAAATACCTAATATGCTCATTCAGTTAGAGGCAGAAATGAAAGAATCTGCCGATAAACTCGATTTCGAAAGAGCCATACTTTTGAGAGATAAGATCAATAAGTTGAAGGAAAAACTGTATAAAAGTGAAAAGTGAGGAGTAAGGTATTAAATGCCTCTTATGTCTCATGTCTCACGATTTATTACCCAGTAATAACTTATAAGTTTCTGCCTTCTTATCCATTGCTTCTTTGTTTTTAGGTTCAAGCATCAGGGCTTCATTATAACATTTAATAGCTTCTTTATATTTTCCTGTCGCTGTCAGTATTTCTCCTCTGGTAATCCAGGGTATGGCGCTTTCAGGGTCTATAGCTAAAGCTTTATCTATATATTCCATAGCTTCTTTATATTTACCAAGTTTATATAATGAATTACTCTTATTATTCAATGTCCAGCTTGAAGAAGGGTCAATTTCCAGAGCTTTGTCGTAACATTTAATGGCTTCTTCATATTTTTTCTGCATAGATAAAGTATTGCCCATAAGAAACCAGGCATCAATATAGTTTTTGTCGATTTCCAGGGCTTTAGCATAACAATTAATGGCTTCTTCATATTTTTTCTTTTCACTTAAGGCATTTCCTTTGTAAATCCATGCATAGGCATAACGTGGATCTATTTCTAAAGCTTTATTATAGCATTTTATAGCTTCCTCATATTTTTTTTGTTCATAAAAGGCATTTCCTTTATGATACCAGGCATAGATATATTTAACATCAATGTCCAGGGTTTTATTAAAACATTCTATAGCTTCTTCGTATTTTCTTTTTTTGGATAGAATTAAACCTTTGCTATACCATGGATCTGCATAAAAAGGGTCAAGTTTTAATGCAGTTTCATAACATTTCAACGCTTCTTCATATTTTCCCTGATATTCTAAAGCTGTTCCCCTGCCGTACCAGACTTTGCTGTAATTTGAGTCTAAGTCTAAAGCATTATCGTAATATTTTATGGCTTCTTCATATTTACCCTGTTTACATAAAGCATTTCCTTTATCAAACCATGCATAGGTATTACCGGAATCAAGATCCAGCGATTTATCGAAACATTTAATTGCATCATCATATTTCCCCTGGTCATATAAAGCTTTCCCTTTAGCGTACCAGATATTTATATAATCTGGCTGAATTATTAATATTTGATTGAAACACTGTATTGCATCATCATATTTCCTCTGTTTATATAAAGCAAGTCCTCTGGTATACCATGCATCAACACATTTGAGGTCAATTTCCAGAACTCTGTTCAGGCATTCTATTGTTTCATCATATTTCTCCTGTTTATATAAGGTATTTCCTTTATTAAGAAGGGCACTCAGATATTTAGGATTAATTGCCAGGGCTTTATCGAAAGATTTTATGGCTTCATCATATTTCTCCTGATAATATAAAGTATTTCCTCTGTTTTTCCACGCTTCTATATAAAGAGGTTCTATTTCTAAAGCTTTATCGAAAGATTTTATAGATTCATCATATTTCCCCTGACAGGATAAGGACAATCCTTTTCCATTCCAGGCATAAGTACATTTGGAATCAATCTCCAGAGTCTTATCATAACATTTTATGGCTTCATCATATTTTTTTTGATCATATAAGGTATCTCCCTTATTAATCCATGCAGAAATATTGTCCGGTTTTATTGTTAATACTTTATCATAATATATAATGGCCTGATCATAGATTACAAGTTCCCTTAAAGCATTCCCTTTATTAGTTAGAGCATCAATATAGATGGGATTATATTCTAAGGCTTTATCAAAAGATTTTATGGCTTTATCATATTTACCTTTTTGCATTAAAGTCAGTCCCTCTTTGTTAAATATAAAGGGTAAGATTTTAGGAAATAATAAAAATGACAGACCGGCCAGAATAATAACAGTCAGTACTATAGCAATAATATTCTTTTTAATTGATGTTAAAAAAGATCCTCTGGAAATAACCTCTGAAGCCTGTGAAGGTCTGTATTTATATTTTTCTTCATAAACTGTTTCCAGGGATGATCCTTGTTGAGTTGAGAAAGATATCTTTTCAAGAGCTTCTCTCATATGTCCGGCACTTTCATAACGATCATGTGCTCCTCTGGAAAGAGCTCGCATAATAATACTTTCTATTTCTTCTGAAACTTTTGGATTAAGCTCTCTTACCGGTTTAAAAGAGAAAGGTGCTACAGGCATTACACCTGTAAGAAGAGCGTGCATTGTCCCTCCCAGTGAATATATGTCAGATCTTGGTTCCGGTTTACCTTCAAATAACTCTTCCGGAGAAAAGGCTGGTGTTCCCACTACGGTTTTTGTAGTTTCACTGCCGGGTATAACCGTTCTTGCTATGCCGAAATCTATAAGTACTATTTTTTCTTCAGCACTTTTAAGCATTAAATTACTGGGCTTAAGATCACGATATACTATGGGAGGGGACTGAGTATGGAGATATTCCAGAGCATCTAATATCTGTTTCGCCCATTCTATGACAATATGTTCGGGAATTATGGAACCGGTATAAGAGTGTTTTATTGTTTCCAGATCTTTACCTTCTATATAATCCATTACAAGGTAATAGCGTCCTCCTTCTATAAAGTAATCTTTTACGATAGGGAGATTGGGATGTCTGAGTTCATGAAGTATCTTGGCTTCTTTTTTAAAAGAATCGATCATATACTGTTGTTGTTCACCATCTGGCCCGTGATAAAGCATCTCTTTTACAGCACATCGACTCATCTCAAATCTATGATCAACTGCTTCATAGACTGCGCCCATACCGCCGACTTTAATTTTTCTTTTTATTTCATAACGTTTATCAAGCATGACACCGGGTTTTAAAGTTGTATCCTTATTTACAATATCTCCTCCACAGGACTGGCATAGTTTAACTGAATCAGGATTTTCTTTGCCGCATTTATTACAGTAGATTGCCATTTTAGTGAACTCCAGAAAAAAGATAAATTTACTTCATATTCTTTAAAATTTGATTAAAGTCCTGCTATTTCTATTTTTTATGGAGAAGGTTGAAACAGGAGTTATTTGAATTTTTATAAAAATCCAATGAATTCAGGAGACCACTGTCTCCTGAATTCTGAATCCTTTGCAGACTGATATTTCAGAGAAGTTTTAACTTTTATATGAAAGGAGGAGATTAAAATATATCTCTCCTGCAAGTGAAATCTGTTGAAAGGAAATTTTTTCTTCCGGTGTATGGGCTTCTTCTAACTGGCCTGCTGTCCAGAGTATATTTGCATCAGAATGGCTCGGGAAAATTTGCGGATTCCATGACAGGCCTTTTAAAGTATAAATGTTTTTTAAATTTTCCACCAGAATTCCCTTTTCCGGTATCTCATATCCTCTATGTATGTTAGTAAATCTTATATCTGCATCAAGTCCCCCTGTTTTTACCTGATCTTCTACTACAAGTTCTTCCATATCCATAGTAACTTCTTCTATAGGATAGGCAGGGGGAAAATGAAGATCAAGCCATGCTTCACATCTGTCTGGAACTACAAAACCTGCTCTGGAACTTGATAGCTCTCGAATATTATAAACCAGATCAGGTTTTTTAATTTCCATATAATTAGAAATTTTAAGTAATAGACCAAGCATATGTTTAATAGCATTCTGTCCTTTATCTGCAAGAGAAGCATGTATCTGCTTTCCCTCGGTACAGATCTGAACTTCCAGATATCCGCAATGTTTCAGACAGGGATTTAAATCTGTAGGTTCACCAATAATTGCCCAGGGGAAATGAAAATCTTTTACCAGTTTTTCAGCTCCATCCCCTTCTTCTTCTTCACCTACTACCAGTGCCAGAGCTACAGGTAAAGGGCAGGGACATTTCTCCTGTAAAGTAATATATGCCTCTATCATAGCGGCACAGTTTCCCTTCATATCAGAAGATCCGAGGCCCATAATAATATCTCCATCTTCTTTATAATCATAATGGTCCAGGTTATAGGCCCTTACAGTATCTATGTGTCCTATAAGAGCTATCTGTATATCCAGTTCTTTCGGAGCGACAATAAGGTTGTAACGGTCTTCATCCACTTCCTGAGAGATTACATTTAGCTTATGTCTTTTAAGATATCTATAGATAAAATACAGTAATTCTTCTTCTTTTCCTGAAGGGCTGTAGATATTTATTAACCTGCTTAAGAGCCGTTTTAATCGTTTTTGATTAATATTATTAATGGTCATAGATTTCTTTTTCTCTGTACTGACGTCTCTGATTATCAAGGTTCAGAGTTAAATATACATGGTCCTGGGGGTTTTTAAATCCCATCTTATAAAAGAAATTAATAGCTTTTTTATTGTCTGACTCTGTATCTACAAGTAATATTCTTACTCCATCTTCTATCATAAGATCCAGAAAATGATCAAAAAGTTTTTTTGCAATACCCTGTCCCTGCCAGTCAGGATCAATACCAAGCCATACAAGATGACCGTATTTCCAGGCAGAATGGCTTTTGCTTATGGTAGTACCAAGAGTAAATCCGACGATTTCCTCCTTTTCTTCTTCTTCTGCTACCAGACAGAATTCACTGTCTCCCTGGTAAAGTGTTAGAACTTCATATTCATCCCATGTACGATAGAGGGTAGGAACCTTTTCTGCAGTAAACAATTTTTCCCCGAGATGAAAGACTTTTGCCAGATCATCTATTTCCATATGACGTGTAATAATATTTATTTTCTTGTTTTTTGAAGGCTCTTTTTCATTCATAAAATATTTTTCACTCTTTTACAGTATAGTAATTAGTTAGATTATGTAAAATTGAAAACTTGAATTAAGTACTATACTTTTGCAGAATTTTGAAAAATTGTTGTCCCCTGAGGACATCCTCGCGGAGGTCCTGCAAGGTAGAATAAGGCTTTGTTTAAAAAGTGCAAAAGTATAGTCAAGTATTTTCTTTAATTAATATAATATTTTTTATATATATCTTATGTTAGCTACTTAACTCTCAGCAGGATTTAAGTATAGTTGTTAGAATATTCTTATTGAGGAATTTATTATTTTTTTATGATTTTAGAGATTGTAAGAAGAAAGAGAGAAAATTTATGGAGGTTTTTTTCGAAGTCCTGAAAAAAATATATGATAATTTTGATAGAGAATATTTTGATGTCCGGCTAAATAGCTGTGGAGAATGTTTCACCTGCTGTACCAGTGAAATGCGATATCCTCCTCTATCAAAGCTAGAAGCAGATTTTATAGACGAATTTTTAAAACAACATAAAGCTAAACCTGATATAGATGTATTTAAACGTTATATGACATACAGAGACACACCTCTGTGTAGTTATTTTGAAAAAAATAAAGGTTGTACCATATATCCTGTAAGACCTATGTATTGCAAATTATTCGGATTATTTCGATTTAAAGGGAATGTTCCTCTTCCAGGAGCGTGTGTGTTTAAGAAGAAAGCTCTTCGTGTTACACCACATAATATGTATAAAATTATAAAGTATTTACCTGAATTCTATGAATTAAAATGTAAATATGATCTCTTTAAATCTGGAAATGATAAGGAAAGGCTGGAAGCTCTTATCAGACTTGCAAGGGAATATATAAAACAGGATAGAGAAGAAGAATCCTACTTATATTTAAAGGAAGGGGAAAAGTTAGCTCCAGAGGATGTTAGAGTCAATTTTTATCTTGGTGTTATATACAGGTATAAAAATAATATAGAAAAAGCTATTTATCATACGGAAAAAGCTATTGACCTGGGAGGAGTAAAGTATTTCCCGGAAATATACAGCTCTCTCGGGTTTATTTATTTAGATATGGTAGATATGCAATTTAATGTTCTATTAGATATAAAAAGAAATGAACTACTTAATAAAGCCTATGAGGTTTTAAATAAATCCAGGGAATTTGAAGAAAACATGGTTAACTCTTATCTCGGCCTGGCTTTTGTTGCTAATTCCAGATGTGATAAAGAAAGAGCTATTGAATTGTTTGAAAAGGTTCTTTCCATAGAACCCGGAAACACTATAGCCTTAAAGATGTTAGAAATAATTTAAATGCATAGAATTTTCATTATTATTAAATTATTAATTTCAGTAGAAATAGACTTATTGTGTTTAAAGCTATCAGCAATCAGCTTAAGGAAAAAACTGAAAACTAATAATAATTTAAATTCATTCCTTAATAATGATTATCCTCCAGGGAGAAGAATCCAGAGGGATGTCTGCAATATATGTTTCTGCTGAAAGGAATATCCTTTCGGGATTTCCGATGGCACTTAAAGAAAGAGATAAGACTATATCTTTTGGCTTTCTCTTTATGTTTAAAAGATTTTTTGAAAGTTTTTTGTTTTGATCATATATTTCATAGCCCAGAGTACCGAATTTTATATGAATTTTTGGCATAAGAGAAAAATCTACCCCTTCTCTATAACCGAAAAGATACACACTTAAAGCTACAGTTTCAGCAATAGGTCTCGATATATGGGCTGAAAATTCAATTTTCCCATCCTCTATTTTTACACTCAGTTTTTCCAGATCAACAAAAATAGCTTTCTCTTCATCAAGTAATTCTCCAGGTATTTCTCCTTCTTTATATACACCTAAATTTTCAGTCAGATTTGAGTTTAATTCTATAAAAGGAAAATCTCCCCACAGTTCATTTGGCCTCATAAAGGAAAGAAGATAATCTTTGTTGGCTTCATATTGAGTTTTATGTTCCATAAGAGTCCTGACTTTTAGGTCTCTTTCATCATGAGAGAGTGACATGTTTTGCCACTTTACTATTTCCATAAGATTTTCCGGGGGAGTTAGAGTTCTGTCAGGTTCATACTTTCTCGGGTTTGGCCATTTATTATAGTGAACTAGATATGGATAGACTTCAGTTTTTATATGAAGATCCCAGAGTGCTACAGAATTAAAGAGGTAAAAAGCCCTGTGATCAGGATGGTTATCTCCAGAATGGGTGACAAATATTTTTGTTGGTTTAAATTCATTTAAAACTGTTTTAATATCTTTTAGAATTTCTTCTCCTTTATAGGGAGATCCGGGACGTAAGGCATTTTTGTATGGAACCTCTGTTGCTCTTGTGAGAAGGCTTTTATAAGCTTTACTGGTATTCCAGTGTCTGTACCAGATTTCCTGTGTTCCAAAATCAGGATAACCCAGAAAGGTCAAATTTTCTTCTCCCACTCCCATTACTTTAGCGGCAGATAAAGCTTCCTTATGGCGAATTTCTCCCATATTAAGAACACTTTCTTTACTCAAAACAGGTCTTTTACGATAAATCATAAAGGACCATTCATTAAAATCCCCATATGTAAGAAATAGTATATGGATGGGTATTTTTCTTTTTATAGCCTTCTGAATAAGACCACCACATCCCACTATTTCATCATCAGGATGAGGAGCAAGAATAAGAAGGCGATCATTTTCTGTAAGTAGCATTTCAGGATATTCTTCTGAAGAGATACTCCTGTTGAGAGAAATAATTATAAATAGCAAAATAATTGATAATAGAATAAATTTTTCTTTCATATTCATTTTTACTCCAAATATAAAGAATACGCCTTTAAAGTGAAAAATCCTTTAGTAACAATTACTCCTTTTCCAGGAACAAAATTTTTTGAAAATTTGGATAAAGATGGTAGAATATTACACTATAAATGGGAAGAATATGATACAAGACATGCTGTATTTCAACCGGCCCTTATGTTGCCCGAAGATCTTGAAGAAGGTTACCGGTGGTCTTATGAGAAATTTTATTCTTATACGTCCATATTGGAGCGTTCCTTTGGTATGACAGCACCAACTAAAAGATTACTTTACATATGAGGTTTTAACCGATATAAAAAATTTTTGAACCTTTTTTTTATTTTTACGTATTAAATATTGAAAACTGTTGGAAGGAAATTTTAATGAAAGCTGATGAGATTTTAATGGATGAAATAAGAGCAGGTAACAGTCAGGCCTTTGATGTACTTATATATAGATATGAAAAATCCATACTGAATTATCTTTATCGCTGGGTGGGAGATTTTCATCATGCAGAAGAACTCTGTCAGGAAGTTTTTCTGAGGGTTTATAAAAGCGCTCTCAGGTTTGATTCAAACCAGAAATTTTCTTCCTGGATATACAGAATTGCAAATAATTTATGTATAGATGAATACAGAAAAAATAAGCATGTAAAAAAAATAGATATAGAAGGAATAGAAGTACCTTCAGATGAAAATCTTGAAGAAATAGTAGAAAAACAGGAGCTTCAGGAGTGTGTTAAAAAAGCTGTAATGGCACTTCCTGAGAGTCATAGAGCAGTGTTAATACTCAAGCATTATCAGAACCTGTCCTATAATGAAATAGGTGAAATCCTTAACTGTCCCGTGGGAACAGTTAAATCCAGAATGCATTATGCATTGATGGAATTAAAAAAAGCTCTTTTAAAGTGAGAAGTGAGAAGTGAAAAAGAGTAAAAAGTGAAAAGAAGGTATTATATGTCACGTATCACGCATCATGATTTAAGGAGGTGGAAATATGACCTGCAAGAATATTAAATCAGAGCTTGTACATTTTATCTATGGAGAAGTAACTCCAGAGATAAAAACTGATATTAAAGAGCATCTTTCTATCTGTTCTGAATGCAAGAGAGAGTTTGACTCACTTGTAAATACAAGAGAAATGCTTAACAACTGGAAAGATATTACTCCCTCAGAGGAGTTTCAGAGGATTTTAAATGAGAGTTTGAAGGTCTGTGATAGAGAAGAAGATGTAAGTAATCTGGAATTAATTAAAGGGGCCATTTTTTCTATGATAAAAACTTTATCCCCTGGCATGTGTGGTATGGTGGTGACTACTTTTATGGTTTTAGTTATGGCTGCAAAGGTAGAGATAATAAATTTAAATCCTATTTTACTCATAATATGTGGTGTCTTCTGGAGTGGAATATATAGTATGGTTTTTGATCTGGCAATAAAAAATGGCTCCTCCAGTGATAAGGTTCGTATGAGAGAATTGCTGGGGTTAAATCTTAAATATTCAGTTTATTTTGCCTTTTTAGCTCTTTTTATAGGTCTGATTTTACTTTTATCTTTATCTATTATGTCTTACAGCCAGGAATTTCTTTACAGTTTTATACCTCTTTTCATAAGTGCTTATTTTATAGTAAGAAAAGTTCATTACAGTTATGTATTACACGGGATTTTTCTTGGAATACTTTATATCTTAATGATAGGACCTGTTTTATATATGCAATGTTTGAATTTTCAGTTTAGTGTATATGTTTTAATGATATTGAGTTCTTCTCTGGGTGCCCTCGCAGGAGGGGCCACCGGGGCATGGATAAGCAGTAGAGTTTTATTTCAGGTAAGCAGGAGGCATGTATAAATGAAAGTCTTCAGAAAAATTAAGGAAATAGAAACTATCACTCAGGAACAGTTAATAGATATAACAGATCATATAAATTTATTTATAAAGGAAACAGGTATTAGAAACGGAACGTTAATCGTTCAGACCCTGCATACTACTATGGGTTTAATAATTCAGGAACTTACAGAACCGAGACTTTGCAGAGATATAATAAAGCATCTAAATTGCATAGTATCGCAAAAAGTGGAAGATTATGAACATAATGATATAGATAAAAGGCCTGAAGTAATTGATAAAATAAATGAACCCCTCAACGGTAAAGCTCATATTCAGAGTCTTCTTTTAGATCAACAGTTATTTCTGGACATATATGATAATAAATTAACCCTGGGTAAATGGCAGAGGATAGGTCTTTTAGAATTAGATGGCCCCAGGGAAAATAGAAGTTTTTTTCTGAAGGCCTGGGAAGATACTGGAGCTTTAAAATTAAATTATTGGATTGATGGGAGGTTTTATCCCGTTAAAAGACCTTTGAAGCTATCAAATTTGATACTGAAGAACAGGAATTTTTAATTTTTGTGAAAATATGTATTTATCTTGAGTATATTGACTCAATATTATATAATCAATTTTATTTATAAGGTTTTAAGGAAAGAAAGTTTTATGTCTCGCTCTTCGGATGAATTTGAATATAATAAAAATTTATGGGAGAAATATCTTTCAGATGGCAAATTTTCAGCAGCTATAGAGATAATGTGTAAAACCAGTGATATATACTATGAAAAAGTAGAACCTTTATATGAACTTACCTGGATCTGTAAAAAACTCTTAAAATCAGATCCAACAAATATGGATGTATATTATTTTCTGGCTATATGTTATATTAAGCTCTATGATTTTGGTCTTGCAGAGGTAGTAGTGAGAAAAGCTTTAAAGCTAAACCCTGAAAGTGTAAGATTTTATGATCTCCTGGCTTATTTATATATACGTTTGCTGGATATACCACAGGCTATAGATATTTATAAGAAATTAATGAAATTAGTTCCAGAAGATGAAAAAAATTTTTTGTTTAAAACAGGATTTGCTTATTTTTGCCGGGGTAAATTAGAAAAGGCTATGGAAATATGGAAGGATATAATAGAAAAATATCCTCAGGATAAGACAATTATGTATGCTCTGGAATTAACAGGGAAATATACAGGTGGAGTAAAATGAAATTAGGATTTATAACTGCTACAGATCCTAAAAATCCTTTTAATAAAATAGAACCTTCAGGTTTACTTTATATGGCATCCTATCTTGAAAAATATCTGAATTTTCAGGATGTAATAATAACAGAAGATTTAGAAAGACTGCTGGAAGAGAAACCAGATATAGTGGGAATCTCTACTTATACTACCTATCTTACAAGAGCCACAGAGATTGCAGACATTATAAAAGAAGAAACTTCTGTGCCTGTTATAATAGGTGGGCCTCACGTCACACTCTATCCTGAGTATTTACCTGAAAGTTGTGATATAGGAGTGATAGGGGAAGGGGAAGAAACTATGTTGGAGTTACTGGAACTTTATTTAAAAGAGAAGTCTTTTGAACCTCATGAATTAAAAAAAATTCATGGAATTATCTTTAAAGAAGATTCTATAAGAGTAAAAACACAACCCAGAGAATTAATATACCCCCTGGACCGAATTCCTCCGCCTAAAAGAGAACTGGTAGAAAATTCTTTCTTTGTTCCCAGTATTATGACTTCCAGGGGATGTCCCTATAGATGTGCCTTCTGTGCCACATCACAGGTCTGGAAAAAATTTCGCATGTTCTCTTCAGAATATGTAGCCAGAGAAATGGTGAGTCTCATAGATAAGGATAATTTTAATAAAATAGAATTTGGTGATGATCTTTTTGCAGTATCAACAGAAAGAGTCAGAGATATACATGATATTGTAATAAAGAATAGATTTCATGAAAAAACGGTTTTTTATGTTAATGTAAGAGCAAATACCTTTAATGAGGAAATGTGCCGCCTTCTTAAAGAAATGAATGTTACAAAGGTTTTTGTGGGATTTGAATCTGGTTCTGATAAAATATTGAAGTTTTACAATAAAAAACAAACAGTAGAGGATAATCAGCGAGTAATAGATCTGTGTTATAAATATGATCTGGCCCTGATATGTTCTTTTATAGCAGGAGCTCCTGTTGAAACAAAAGAGGATATCAGAAAAACCTATGATTTTATATATAAGAATTCAGATAAAATAGCTTCTTTTGTTGTGTGTGTCCTTCAACCATATCCTGGCACAGAAGTATGGAATTATATAATATCCAGAGAACCTGGAAAGGAACAAAATTTATTAGAAATTATGAATCGTACGAATTTTAGTGAACATCTATCTGATGCACAGTTAGGATACTATATAAATAAAATGTACAATATTGAATGTCTGAGAAATAAATATCTCTGTGATGGATTGGAATTGGCTAATTACTTACTTAAAACAGGCTTTATACTCAGGCCTGAACATAGGTCTTTAAGTGATTTATTGCCTTTTATTAACTTGACAATGTCACATTAGATTATAGGTCTAAATATTTTTTAAAATCCTTTCAGATCTGGTTTAAATTATAAAAAATCAGGGTATCTTCTATAATAAAAAAATCTTCAAAAAAAGAGAAGATGCCTGTATTTCCTGTATGAGCTTATCCCGTTCTTTGACAGAAGGATTATAAAATTATTACAGAAATGACATTACAGGCCTTTTTAGAAGGCAGGGGAACTGAAAGTAAATACGGTGTCAAGATTGAAAATTTTGATATAGGAAGTTCTAAATTTAATGACACCATCGTAGGGATTGCCCTTCAGAGCGCTGTAAGAGATATGACATCAGGTGTGCTGGAAAATACTGATAAAATATTCTATACACCTTCTACAGGTCTGACTGAAGGCGTTGTTGCTTATATAGATAAGGAGGAGGTTATTATTAATATTGGTTCTGAAGCAGGAGTTAAATCGGGAGATATCTTTAATATTATAAAAATTACTGATATAACTGATCCTTTAACAGGACAGGTAATAAAAGTGAAAGATGATATAGTTGGAGAAATCCATATTTTTGAAGTGGACGCAAAAAGTGCCACAGGTAAGATTTTGAATTTAGAGGCCGGTTATTCAGTTCAGGTTAAGGATCCTGTGAGGAAGAAAATGTAGA
>JAKJGF010000324.1 GCA_022704525.1 Bacillota bacterium
CTCTGGTTTATTATATGGAGGGCCCCTTAAGAGATTTTTTTTCTTTTTCTTTCGTCTCATACTTAATTTATTTCTACACACATTTTATTATACCTATTTACGGAATTTTTTTATTAGAAACACTCTAATCGACTAACATATGATGCAAACTGACCGAATACTTCCTTGACTATTTTTACCATAACAATTACAATTAGGGTTGGGGCAAGTTTGACCCCAATTTTGTGTTTTTTTTATTTCTTTCCCCTTCTTTCTTGTATATTTTACTCGAAAGAGGGGTGAAAGTTAACTACCAATTTTTATATCAAAGTACTAGCGGAAGAGTATCGTTTCCCCAGATGTCCTGTGAAATTTCGGATTTAGTCTTTCCTGCTGTAATTCTGATAATCTGAAATGGTACAGGACATCTGAAATCATGAATTATTATTTCTTCACTCTTTTGAAAACACCATATCCATTATTATTGAGCATATCTATAATAAGGCCTGTGACTTTAGATGTATAATCTGTCTGAAATGTGACAAAACTTTCTGAGGTATCGCCCGGTATTGAGAAGATAAAGATATCTCTGTCCCAGTGTTTTAAAAAGAGATTTATTTTCTCTGGTCCTATTGTTATAATGAGTCCTTTATCTTTCTGTGAAACAGTAATTTCTCCGTATATATCATTACTGTAGGTCCCTGTATAATTCTTAAGCTCTATTGGAGGAGACGGATTTTTCGGAACTACAGGAAGAGTTTCAGGAACTTCCTGTTTCTTCTCTCCTGCAAGATATTCACCGCTCCAGTCACGAGCAGGTTTCTCGAAATACATATCAAAGAACCTGTAGGCAAGAGCCTCGGGAAGTTCTGTTCCTGCAAGATTGGAAAGAACTACTATACCGATTTTAGCTTCAGGCACTATAGCAATCATAGTTTTAAAACCTGATGTTCCTCCGTTATGCCATACTATATCACAGGGGGTATTTTCTCTGTAGACCCATCCCTGACAGTAATATTGAAATGGTTCATTTACTACAGGAGGTGTGACGGTTTTGGGCGAATGCATAAAGACCATATTCTCTTTACTTATAATGGATTTACTCTGAAATGTTCCATTATTTAACTGCATAGTAAGCCATTTTGCCATATCTGTAATATCCGAGTTTATTCCTCCTGCAGGGCCATAGATATAAGTCCAGTGTATAAAAGGCCAATCCATAGGGAGAGCAGTAACTTTACCATTTTTTTTTGTATGTATTAAAGCTACGTTTTTACCTTCTATATAGGATTTGATATCTGTAGAACTGTTATTCATACCGAGGGGATTAAAGATTCTTTCTTCAATATTTTCTTCCCAGCTTTTACCTGATAATTTTTCCACAAGTTTTGCAGCTACAAGCCAGAGATTGTTCTGATAGGCAAAATCAGAACGAAAACTCCCCACAGGTTTTATATTGCGAATATTATGAATTATATACTCACGGTCATAACCGAAAAAGGGCAAAGGATCTGCAGCATATGAAGGCATACCGCTCCGCTGTGCCATGAGATCGGTAATGGTAAATTCTCTTGTAACCCAGGGATCATACATTCTAAAATCAGGAAGATAATTTATAACTTTATCATTCCATTTAACCTTTCCTTCATCTACCATCATTGCCACAAGGGCTGCTGTAAAGGCTTTTGAGGTGGAACCTATCTGAAAAAGGGTCTCTTCCGTTACCGGGTCAGTTTTCCCTTCTTCCTTGATTCCGAAGGTTTTTTTGTATATTATTTCATCACCTTTAACAATGACTATGGCCATACCGGGAACCTGCCAGTCAGTCATGCCGGTTTTTGCACAGGTTTCGAAATCTGAAAGAATTACTTTGAGCTTTTCACTGTCGGGACCTTTCGTATAATCAGAGGCATAGGTTGCAACGGACAGGATGAGGAATGCAAGAGAGAGAAGCATGATAAAAAATAATTTACTTTTCATATGATTTACCCCTTTCAATGTTGTTTAAAGACTGTATATTATAACATGCAGGAATTAACTTGACAATGTCACATTAGATTATACCAGCGATGAAGAGTAATTTTTTTCATACCTCCTCTAAGGCGCAGTCCTGACAGGACGAAAACCCGGGCCTTTGCATTACTGAAAGTAAATTTTATATCATTCCCATCCAGGTCTTCTCTTATAAGAAGCCAAACAGGCTTTTCTACAGGAAGTTTGTCATATATTCGATATACTCTTAATGCTGCAAAATTTATCCAGAGTTCTCCTCCTTGAATATCTCTTACTTTTAACATTTGCCAGTTCAATTGATCCGTATTTAAAAGTTCTTTTACTTCTATTGCAGTATCTTCCAGAACTTTGTGTTTAATTGGATTTTTTCCTCTCTTATCTTTCTTTGGGGGAACACCTGCTTCAGGAAAGTCAAGGTATACTCTTGTATCACCAGGAATATTTGCAAAATATGTTTCTTCTGCTTTATACTTCTTTATGGCAGGCTTTTTTGAATCCTTAGAAAACTTTTATACCTCTGAAGACTTATATTTCCCCTATCAACGGCCTCCTTTATTCCACAGTTTTCTTCAAAAATATGAGTGCAATCGGAAAAACGGCATAAAGGCAATTTATCTCTGAATTCCGGAAAGAGTTCCGGCAGTTCTCTCCTGGTTATATCTAAAAGACCGAGCTGTTTTATACCCGGGGCATCCAGCACTTCTCCTCCGAAGCTCAAAGTAAGCAGTTTTTTGGATGTCGTTGTATGACGGCCTTTATTTGTGCTGTCGCTTATCCTGCCGACTTTCACCCCCAATCCCGGTTCCACGGCATTCAAAAGAGAAGATTTCCCCACTCCTGAATGGCCCATAAAAAGACTGCATTTACCTTTAAGATTTTCTCTTAATTCATCTATGCCTGCACCTGACAGAGTGCTGGTAAAAATAATCTTATACCCCAGAGATAAATATATGCCTGCCACATCTCTGTGTTCACTGTCACATCCGGCAAGGTCAATCTTATTCAGACAGATAAGAACATCAAACCCTTTTTTCTCTGCAATCAAAAGAAACCTGTCGATAAGTCCCGCCTTAAGGGGGGGATTTTTAACTGACACAACTATTACAAGCTGGTCTAAATTTGCAATAATACCTTTTTCTTTTCTTCCTCCCAGAAGAGGGTCCTCTCTTGAAAAAGTTTTTCTCTCGGTCAGAGAATTTTCCCTGGAATTCTTTTCACTTTTATACCTTTCATCGACCTTTCTATTTTTTCGAAAGATTTCCAGTTCTTCATTGTCTTCATCTATATCATCCCACTTCTTACATCTAACATCCTTTTTCCTGTTAGACTTTTTAAATTTTCTTATTTTCCTGGATTCTTTTGTTTTTTCATGTTCAGGTCTTTCAAGCAAAAGCTTTATGCCTTTAACTTTACGTTTTGAAAATTGTGCCAGATCCATTTTTTATTAATCGCTCCTTTAAAGATATTTTTTTGTTCTCTTGTAGCATCGTATGGGATTGAAAAAATTACTATCATAAAAATATCACTCCTCTCAATCTGGCTTCATACCTGAATAACCAGAAGATTTGCTTTATAAAAAATAATAAAACTGTGAGAATGTACCCACAGTTTTAAGAGAAAATATAAAGCCGGTGACACCGGCCACCGGCTTTATATATAAAAATCTATATCAATTTAATTCTATTAATCACTCATACCGGTCCGGCAGTGGGCACATTAAAAATACAACTTCCAGAATTCCTTTTATTCTCTCTATTTATTCTCTCTATCATACAAACCCACCACCTTCATGTTAATATTTATTAAAATATAACAAATCTAAATTCTTATGTCAAGATAAAAATTGTTTATCAAATCGGAACAATTTTATAGCGCAATCTGAAATCAGGTGTATTCCCAATTTGTAGAGAATAATATAAAACATTCAAGGTCTGGTTCCTATGGACCCGCATGGACGTCAACTTAAGGAACTTAACACTGTCATTATGCTCTAGCGTGAGTTTACTGAATTTGAATTTTAAAAGTTAAAAAAATCAAGGTGTGATAAGCGTTTGCGTGGTCAAAATTTGTATAGTTAACCAGATACACTTTAAAATTCAGTATTTACAAG
>JAKJGF010000093.1 GCA_022704525.1 Bacillota bacterium
TATTTTTTCATCACTTTCTTTCAATGCTAATTCTATATTTTCTACAAATTCTTCTTTTGTATGTGATATATAGAGTAATTCTTTATAAGGCTCAAGTTCCGGTAAGTTTGTTGAAACAACAGGTTTCCCCGAACTGATATATTCATAAAACTTCACAGGATTGGTGGATAATATGAGAGCACATATTTTGAATGGAATTAAACATACATCAAACCAGTAAAGGTATTTAGTCAGTTCTTTGTAAGGCATTTCTCCGGGTAAATATATATTTTCATAGGGTTTTAATTTTTCTGCATCTGATCCCCAGGTACTTCCTATTAAAACTAAACTCCATTCAGGATGTTTTAATGCTGTATATTCAATTAAGTCAATATCAAACCATTCTGCTATAGCTCCATAATAACCTATTACAGGTTTTTTTATATTGGAAAGAATATTATTTTCAGGTAAAATGCTAAAATACTCAAATTCAGTCGCATTTGGAATAGTTTTTATACATTCTGTTTTTGTCTTTAAATCATTAAATATTTTTCTGGATGTAGCAATACAGAGATCAGAGATAGAGATGAGCATGTCCTGATAACAATTAATATCTTTATGAATATTGGAAAATCCTGAAAATTCATCGAGGACATCAAAAACAACCTTACTATTATAAGACTCTTTAAGATATTTTACTGCAGAATACCACGTGGGGAATTCCACAAAAGCTATAGATTCTTTAATAGAAAAATCCCTGTAAATATTGTCAAAAGCAATTTTTAATATCTCAAATCCATTATTTATATCTTCATTATAAATAGAAACATCTTTATAGTAAGGTAAGGTTAGTTCGTATATATGTTTATTGATTTCTCTATAGGAATAAGAATAGGTTTTAAATAAATTAACACTTATATAAAATATTCTGTGACCTTTTTGCCGTAATCCTGCTGCTAAATGGTTAGGCCTCTGATATCTGGTATCCCAGTTTATTATAGAAAAAAATATAACGTCATAAGTTTGCACTGAAGATCCCTTATTATCAGATACATTGACGGAAGAGTTTTCTGTTTTTTCTATCTTTTTACGTGGTGTTAATTTATTTTCTGCAGGGACAAAAAATTGAGGAATAAAGTTTATCGGACTGAATCGAGCAAGGGCTAATTCTTCAGGCACGGTCTGTTTTAGGAGTTTATTTTTTATCCATTTAAGAAAGGATTTCTTTTGCCCCATATTCCCGGCTAATAATTGTTCTTTTATACGTCTGATAAAACACATCAATTTCCAGGCTTTTGTCGTACTGGCTATTTTTATATTATTATACACTTCTGTTAACTGATGGTTCAGATTATTAATATGTGTTTCTTTTTCTGTTATCTGATAGTTCCATTCTGTTAACTGATGGTTCAGATTGTTAATATGTGATTTTTTTTCTGTTATCTCATGGGTTAAAGTATTAATGTGTGCCTCTTTTTCTATTAACTGAATTATTAAAAAGTTTATATAATTTGCTTTGTCTTCAAGGGTATTTAAAAGAGATTTAGTATTATCATCCCGTTTTTTTATTTCTTCCTGACAGATGGCTATCCATTTTTCTTTTTCTTCAAATTCTTTTTGTAACAATCTTACATTTTCATCCCGTTTTTTTACTTCTTCCTGACATATATTTATCCAATTTGATTGGTTCTTTATCTCTTTATCTTTTTCTTCTATTAATTTTTTTATATCCTTTATCTTTTCTACCTTTTTTAGATATTTATTTTTATTCTGTAAGTTTTCTCCATATACATGATATTGAAAGTCTTTTTCCATATCATAGTAAACTTGTATGAGCTTATCTGGAAATTTATAGTATTTAAATATTCTATTTAATAGAACTTCTTCAAATCTGTGTTTATTATAAAATGATAATAAGCCTCTGAAAAAAATAAAAGAAACAGGTAAGTTTCCTTCTAAAGTCCATTCATTATCTATTAAATAATATGAGTTATCTCTGATAATGATATTACTCAAAACAGGATCGAGATAGGAAAGAAGATAATATTTTTTTTCATTATTAAGTAAATCTAGATTAACACTTTTGAAGATATTTTCAGTTTCTAATGGTATAAAAAGTTTATCTACTATTTTAAAAGAAATACTCAGAACTTTATAGTATTCATCTAATAATTTAAAATATTCATCTTCATTTTTATTCAGGAAAGCTTCAAAAAGGATTTTATCGAAGTTTTTACCTTCAATGAATTCAAAAGAAATGAAATTATCTTTCTTTTTAAGTATTTCCGGTAGCTTTACATTTTTATTTATTATGGTATCTTTGAGTTTGAAGTAATTTTTATAAATATCTTCAATATGGGGATAAGCTTCTTTTGTAATCGCTTTTTTTATAACTTTTTTTTGTCCATTTTCTTCAATAATATTTGTTTCTATCTGAAATTCCGGTAATCTGTGTCTGTTATATATAGAATAAATTACTTCCATAATTATATTATACTTTTTGAGCTATTATTAAAAAGGAATTAGAAAAGAAGTCGAATTTCCTGTTTTTTATTATATTCAAAAAAGCTAACCTTTCATCAAAGAGTTTTAATCTTTCATTGTCATAATTAGGAGATTCTGCTAAGCCACTGTTGATATCAGGTAGATATTTATCACTGAATATCTCCTGCGGTAATTTATAATCAGGGTAAGGATAATAAAATTTTATATCTGAAAAACCATTGATTTCCAGTAAATCTTTTATTTCTTTTTTACCGAAGGTCTCAATACAATCAGTTTTTACATAGCCTTCTATACTATCAAACATTTCCCCTGTATGATCTTCTTTCGCACCGGCAAAATACTTAAGGCCAAATTTATTTTCTATAGCAATGATAAGTTTACCTTCCTCTTTCATTATACTAATTATTTTATTAAGAAGATTTTTATATGGTTTTTGAGTTTTTATGAAACTTTTTGTATATTCCAGAACACCTATTAAGGTTATGTAATCAAAGGTTTCGTTGAATTTAATATCTGATATATTTCCAACAATTATTTCTAAATTATTTATATTTTTATATCTCTGAGCTATAATTTCTGCTCTTCTTTTCGAAAGTTCCACTGCTTTGACTTTGTTAACTTTTTTACAGAAAAGTCCTGTCAATGCACCACACCCTGCCCCTATTTCAAGTAAACTGGCATTTTTATTAAAAGGATACCACTCAAGGAGATTTCTTCTTTCAGGTGAGAAATGATAGAGAAGGGGCCATCGATTATCATTTGCTACAATACGTGTAAAATCCTCATTTTCTCTTACAATAGTTAAAAATTCATCCTCTATATCTCCATCGGAATATATATCGTTACCTTTATAAAAATTCAGATTTAACATTTGATACCTCTTTTATCAATTTTTTAAATATATACCCTGTCCCTGTCCGGACTCTGGAGCAAAAGATATGCCGTCAAAGGAGAAAGTTATAACTTAAATAAATATAAAACTGTATATTCTGTAATAACAGATTTCATTGTAACAGGAACATAGATTTTGCGTAAAAGCCCGGACAGGGACAGGCTCTTCATATGGATACCAACTTATCTGTTGCCATACTAAGTAATATTTCTTCATACTTATAATTCATACCTGCTTTTATTACAGAGTTCTTGCAAGAATTATTCTTAAAAGGAGCTGTGTTAATTTTTTCTGATAAAAGGAGATTTTTACTTGAAGTTGAACCATATCTTAATTTTATTAGCTTCGGCTAAATAAAAAAATGTTGTGTTAAGTTATAGAAAGTATAAAATGAAAATTAAAATCAGTGTAATAATACCTTTATATAATCATGAGAAATATATAGAAGATGCAATAGAGTCAGTCCTCAGTCAGACTTTTACAGATTTCGAATTAATTATTATTGATGACGGTTCTACCGATAAATCAGGAGAAATCGTTAAAAATATTGCTGATAAAAGGATACAATATATTTATCAGGAGAATTCCGGTGCGGCCACTGCAATAAACAGAGGTATAAAAATTGCCTCCGGCGAGTATATAACTATTTTAAATTCTGATGATATTTATTATCTGAATAGATTTGAAGAAATTTTAAGTGTAATTGAGAAAGACGGGAGTATTTATGCAGTATTCAGTTATTTAGAAATTATAGATAGCGAAGGAAATTTTATAAGGATAAAAAAGGGACCTGAAGACAACTGGATTAATAAGTATAGTGATACTTCTTTTAAGGATGAGAACAACGTTCTCCTCCATCTTTTAGAAGGTAATTTTTTAGTTACTACCTCAAATCTCTTTTGCCGGAGAAGTGTATTTGAACATATTGGTTATTTTTCAAATTTACGATATACCCATGATTATGATTTTTTCTTAAGACTTTCTTATAAATATAAAGTTCATATTATAGAAGAGCCACTGTTAAAATATAGAATGCATAATCTTAATACTATTTCCGAAAGTGTTCCTTCAGTTAATTTTGAGGTTGGACTTGTTCTGGCAAATTTTCTTTCAAATTCCAATTTAAAAGAATTTTTTTGTATTGAAGGTAGAAAATATTATGAAATGGTCCGTTTTTTTAATTCCATAAATACCTTTAATTCTGATAGATTTATTATGACTTTTCTCATATTTGCCATGCAGGATATAGAAGATAGAAATATCCTCTTCAGAACATTGGGTGAGGATCTTAATAATCCTTTTAGAAAGAATTATATTGAAAGAGAAGAAAAGCTTTGTCGTTCATGGCAGGAAACACAGAAACTGAACAAAACCCTTGAAGAAACAAATCAGAAATTAAATCAAATCTGGCAGGAATACCAGGACCTCAGGAAGGACTGGGATGAGACAAAACTGAAGTTGCATGATAAAGAGTTTGCTCTTCAGGATATCACTCAGAAGTTACAGAATACGGAAAAGACTTTACAGGATAAAGAAAAACAGTTAAAAGATCTTCTCAGTTCCCGTCCCTATCTTTTTGGTCTTCTCTTCAGAGATGCCACTTTAAGCAGAAAGATGTTTTTACTCTTTCCCTTCAGATTTATCTGGTTCTTTGTTCCCTCTAAAATAAAATCTTCAATTAAAAACAGTGAAGTCTATGGGAAATTTATTGAAAAATTCTTCCCGGAACGTGTTACAGAAGTAAGAGAAAAAAAGGTAATAAATCAAAAGTGGCCGTACTCTCTTGTAAGTGTTATAATCCCATGTTATAACTACGGCAAATATCTGGAAGAAGCCATAGATTCTGTCCTTAATCAGACTTTTCAAAATTTTGAGATAATAGTTGTGGATGATGGTTCTTCTGACCCTGAGACAATAGAGATTTTAAATAAATTAAATAAACCTAAGACCAGATTAATAAGACAGAAGAATCAAAAGTTGCCCTCTGCTAGAAATAACGGAATTAAAAGGGCCACAGGTAAATATATCTGCTGTCTTGATGCAGATGATAAACTAAAACCAACATATCTTGAAAAATGTATTCTGAGACTGGAACGTGAAAATACCGATCTATGTACTTCTCTTCAGGAGAATTTCGGAGATTCCACTTCTACTCTGGATCCCGGTGTTTTTTCCATTGAAAATTTAATGAATAATAATTGTGCCACTGTATCTTCAATATTTAAGAAAGAGATATGGAAAAAAGCAGGGGGATATAATAAACATATGGTTCAGGGATATGAAGACTGGGATTTCTGGATAAAAATTGCAAAACTCGGTGCCAGGGCATCTAAAATCGAGGAACCACTTTTTCTTTATAGAAAACATGGAAAAACTATGATTGATACAGCAGAGAAAAACCATGAAATTTTATATGAACAGATTAAGAATAACCATAGAGATATCTTTTATAGTGATAAAGGTTTGAAACTGGCTAAATACAGACGCAATATTAGATATATAGTAGAAAATAAAGATATAAATTTATTTCTCCCGGAAAATATCCCTGAAAAGAATAAAAGATTGCTTATGGCACTGCCTTTTATGGTTATTGGTGGTGCAGATACAATACTTTTACAGATTATGAAACATCTTAATAATTTTCATATTTCTGTCATTACTACAATACCGGTGGATGAAAAATGGGGTGACAATACACCCCGCTATGAAAGGATTACAAAAGAAGTTTACCACCTCTACAGGTTTTTAAAAAATGAAGAAGAATGGAAAGATTTTATTTTCTACTTGATAGAATCCAGGAAAATAGATATTATATTTATAGTGGGATGTGCTTATATCTATTCTCTTTTACCGGAGATAAGAAAAAAATATCCTTCTATAAAATTTGTAGATCAGCTTTTTAATGAATTTGGACATATTGAGAATAACCGTAAATATGCAGAGTATATAGATCTTAATATTGTAGAAAATTTAAAAGTAAAAGAAGTTTTAATAGAAAAGTACAATGAACAGAAAATAAAATTAATTCATAATGGTGTGAATCTTAATTATTTTTCTCCTGATTGTAGAGGTAAATCAGTGATTTATGAAGATTATGGTGTGCCAGAGAATAAGTTTATAATTTCATTTTTCGGAAGATTTGCAGAAGAAAAAGGGACTGATATATTTATTGAAATTGTGCGTTCTTTTAAAGAAGATGAGAATATATTTTTTATTATGGCCGGCGGAGGGCTATTATTTGATTATATACAGGCTCTTATAAAAAAATATGATCTTGATGAAAAAGTAATAACCCCTGGTTTTATAGATACAAAGCAGTTTCTGGAAGTTACAGATCTTATTATTGTGCCCTCCAGGCTCGATGGAAGACCGAACATTGTTTTAGAGAGTCTGTCTATGGGTATTCCTGTGGTGGCCTCAGATGTGGGAGGATTACCTGGTACTATAAAAGATGGTTATAATGGATTTTTGTGCAATTCTGAAGATACTCTGTCTTTTGTAGAAAAAATAAAACTCTTATATAATGATGAGTCTCTCAGAATGAAAATGAGCAGACAGGCAAGGGAATATGCCCTTCAAAATCTTGATATTACTAAAATGTATAGAGAATATGAAGATGCATTTTTAAAGTTATTATTATAGCAGGAGCTTATGAAATTTTTAAAAGTGACATTTATAATATTTAAGGAATGAAAATAATTTTATGAGAGCAATCATACTGGCAGGCGGGAAAGGTACTCGCCTTAAACCCTATACAACAATTATACCAAAACCTCTTGTACCTATTGGCGGAGAAATGCCTGTGATGGAAATAGTAGTACGTCAGCTTGTAAGAGATGGTTTTAACCATATTACACTGGCTGTAAATCATATGGCCAATCTTATTATGGCTTTTTTCGGAGATGGCTCAAGGTGGGGTATTAAAATTGATTATTCCCTGGAGGCAAAGCCTTTAAGCACCATAGGCCCCCTCACATTAATCAGAGATCTTCCTGATGATTTTCTGGTTATGAATGGTGATATACTCTGTAATTTGGATTATAAAGGATTCTATAATTACCATCTTAAAAGTGATAATACTGTAACTGTAGCTGTTTTCAGGAGAGAGGAAAAAATTGATTCCGGTGTTTTAGAATATGATGAAAATAATTTTATTACAGGTTTTGTTGAAAAACCTGTATATAAGTTTGATGTAAGTATGGGTATTTATTGTATTAAGCGTTCTATTATAGAGGAACTACCCATAGGAGGGACTTACGGGTTTGATAATCTTATGATTGATGGTATAAAGAAAAAACAGAAAATAGGAGTAATGCCTTTTAAGGGTTTCTGGATGGATATTGGACGCCCTGATGACTGTGACAGGGCCAATGAAACTTATGAAGAAATAAAGGATAAATTGGGATTATGAAGATATTAATTACTGGCGCAGGAGGGTTTACGGCTTCTTATTTAATTCCTCTCCTTAAAGAAGAAGCTTTTTTATTCTTGACTGATATAAAACTAAAAAATGAAGAAGATTATTATCAATGCGATCTGACAGATTTTGTTTCAGTTTATAATCTTCTTAAAGAAATAAAACCAGATAAAATTTATCATTTAGCCGGTACCTTCAGTAATGATTATGAAACTGATTATAAAGGCAATGTTCTCAGTACCAGAAATATCCTGGAAAGTTGTTTGAAACTTAATATAAACTGTAGAACTCTCCTGATTGGAAGTGCAGGTGAATATGGTTTTATATCTAAACATGATAATCCTGTAAAGGAAAAGCAATCTTCAAATCCTGTCAGTATTTACGGTTTAACCAAGGTATATCAGACCGGTTTAATGAAATATTATTATATAACTTATAATCTTGATATTGTAATGGCCAGAACATTTAATCTTTACGGAAAAGGCATATCAAATAAACTCTTTCCCGGCCGTGTTTATGAACAGATTGATGAATATAAAAAAGGGAAGACTCCAAAAATTTTCATCGGGAACCTGCAGAACAGAAGGGATTATCTTGATGTAAGGGAAGCTGTCGAATATTACAGGCTGATTATGAATTATGGTGTTTCCGGTGAAATTTATAATGTAGGCAGTGGCAGATCTATAAAGATCTATGATTTATTAAGTCAAATTTTAAAGGAAAATAATTTAACTGTGGATATAGTAGAGGAACAGATAGTTTATAATCCGAATAAACTTGATATTAAAGATATATATGCAGATACAGGGAAATTAATGGCTTTAAGAGGAAAGTAATTATGAATATTGGAATTACAGGTGCTTCAGGTTTTATAGGTTCCTATCTATTAAAATATTTAACTGGAAATAAAAATTATACGATCCACGCTTTGAGCAGAGGAATGACCTGTCCTTTACCTCTGGAGCAGGATCAGATTATCTGGAAAAAAGGGGATATCTGTTCCAGACAGACCTGTGAGGAATTTATAAAAGACCTGGATGTCCTTATTCATCTTGCCCATACCAATATACCTCTTAATTCAAATAATGACCTTCCCTTTGATGCATTGTTAAATTTGATTCCCACATTAAATTTGCTGGAAGCTATAAGAAAATACAGGCGAGGTATTCATATAATTTATACAAGCAGTGGAGGAGCAGTATATGGCCCTTCCACTGATCGAAAGCCTTTCAGAGAAATGGATAAGTGTTTACCTCTCTCTTCCTATGGTATTCAGAAATTAATGGCAGAATACTATCTACGTCTCTGGGCGGGAAAATCTTTCCTTTCTACTACTGTTCTACGTATTGGTAATCCCTACGGTATCTTACTTCCCTATGAGAGAAGACAGGGGCTAATCGGTATAGCTTTAAATCAGGTAATAAAAAAACAGCCTGTTTATATTTTCGGTAACCCTGATAATGTAAGGGATTATATACATCTGGAAGATCTATGCCGGTTAATCGAAAAGTCCTTTGTAAAATATAAACCCTTTGAGATTTTCAATGTGGGTTCAGGACAGGGTTATTCGGTAAATGAAGTTTTATCTTTACTTGAGACTTATAGCGGTCGGAAAATTGAAAAAAAAATTATTACTATAGAAAATGATACCGATTTAACGGATTGGGTTGTCCTTGATATAACAAAAGCCAGAGAAGAATTATCCTGGGAACCTGAAATAACGATAGAACATGGCCTTCAGTTACTCTGGAGAGACCTTGAGTGTTAATATGAATATAAGTGTTATACTACCGGTTTATAATGCCGGTAATCCTTTAAAGAGAGCTATTGAATCAATCCTTGAACAGGATTATAAGGATTTTGATTTTATTATTATTGATGATGGTTCCTCTGATAATTCTTCAGAGGTTATTCGTCATTATGCTTCCAGGGATCGTAGAATTAGAGGGTTTTTTCATGAAAGTAACAGAGGTCTTTCTCAAACTCTTAATGAAGCATTAAATCTTTCAGAGGCAGAGCTTGTTGTTAGAATGGATCAGGATGATGAAGCTCTTAAAAACAGACTTGCCATACAGTATGCCTATATGAGGGCCAGACCGGAGGTTATTGTGGCAGGAAGTTTTGTTTATCATATGGGAGTAAATTCTTTGTATGACCATCTTATAGTTCTTCCAAAAGAATCTAAAGAAATTAAAGAAGAATTATTAAAACAGAACTGCCTGTATCATTCTTCAGTGATTATGAGACGAAGAGAAATACTTGACCTGGGTGGATACCGTGTGGAGTTTAAAAATGCCGAAGATTATGATCTCTGGCTCAGGGTAAGCCGTCATTATGAACTCTCTAATATTAATATACCACTCTTAAGATATCGTTTCTCTGTAAGAGGTATGACACTGGGTAAGAAGTGGGAACAATTCTATTTCGTTAATCTCGCTCTCGCGGCTTATAAGAATTCTGATAAATCATTTAAGGATTTAGAGAAAATTGCCAGAGATCTGCTTTCCGGATATGACAGACAGTGGTTTTTGGAACAGGTTTATGATGGGACTTTAAAGGAACTTTGTATTCTCCATCTCTGGTATGATGCTTTTTATCTGGCTATAAAGAGTTTTAAAGACCTTAGTAAAAAGAAGGGTTTTGAAAAATTAAGGAGAGTTTTATATAGTTATATGAAGTATAGGTGTTAGTTGTTTCTATTTAAGGAAAAAAGCTGAAAGCTATAATTTAAAAAGGGCGAAGACAAATGATTTCACTTACAGAAGAAAAAATTAAGATAATGAATTATATGGATAAATTGTCCCCTCTCAGGGACTACTTTATAGAAAAAAATGAATATTACTATAAAGATCTGGTTAAATTTTTAAGATTTAATATTCCCAGGGGGAGTAATATACTGGAAATTGGTTGTGGAACTGGTTATTTACTTGCCAGTTTAATGCCTGCCAGGGGTGTGGGTATAGATATTTCTTCCGGGATGCTTGAAATAGCACGGAGTAAATATAAAAATCTTGAATTTATACATATGGATGTAGAAGATATTACTTTAAATGAAAAATTTGATTTTATTATTATTTCTGATACGGTAGGTTATTTTGAAGATGTCCAGAAAGCCTTTCAGGAATTACAGAAGGTATCCACTCCTGATACAAGAATAATTATTACCTATCATAATTTTCTCTGGCAACCTTTGTTGTCAATGGCTGAGATACTGGGTTTAAAAATGAACCCCGAGAAACTGAACTGGCTAAATATAGATGATATAGCTAACTTATTGTCTTTAGCCAATTTTGATATTATAAAAAAAGGCAGACGTTTTATTTGTCCGAAATTTATACCTGGTATCTCGGATTTTTTAAATAGATATATTGGCCCTTTGCCTTTCTTTAATAATTTCTGTCTTACAGGTTATGTTATAGCAAAACCATCTGTTTTAAATCAGCCGGATAATGATCTATACAGTGTGAGTATTGTAATACCTGCCAGGAATGAAAAAGGTAATATTGAAAATGCTGTAAAAAGGATACCAGAAATGGGAAGTCATAGGGAGATTATTTTTGTAGAAGGCAATTCAACAGATGAAACACTTGGAGAAATTAAGAGAGTCTGTGAAAAATATGGTCATGAGATGGATATTAAATATACTGTTCAGGATGGAACAGGCAAAGGTGATGCAGTTAGAAAAGGGTTTTCTATGGCTACAGGTGATATATTTATGATCCTCGATGCAGACCTGACAGTGCCGCCTGAGGATTTACCAAAATTCTATAATGCTATTTCTACCGGTAAAGGAGAGTATATAAATGGTTCCCGTCTGGTGTACCCTGTGGAAAAAGAAGCCATGAGAACACTGAATATGATTGGTAATGTCGTCTTTTCTCTTATGTTTACATGGCTTTTAGAACAACGTCTAAAGGATACCCTCTGCGGAACAAAGGTTATTTCGAGGAAGAATTATGAGAAATTAATTGCCGGCAGGAAATATTTTGGTGAATTTGATCCCTTCGGTGATTTTGATTTGATCTTTGGTTCTGCAAAATTGAATTTGAAGTTCGTAGAAGTTCCTATAAGATATAAAGCAAGGAAATATGGCACTACGAATATTTCCCGATTTAAACACGGATGGTTACTTCTTAAAATGGTATTTTTTGCTATGAATAAGATAAAGTTTATATAAAGTTGAGTTCCTTTTGCATCATCTTAGCAATCCTGTCAGATTTCTCGGGGAAGCTTACTGTTGTCTTCAGGAAGGTGGAAGTATAATAATGGTTGAACCATATCCTTCTCCATTTTCATACCTTATTTATCGTTTGTTTCATCCTGAACGTTTTTTTATGGATTAGATTATTTTTGGATTAAAGAAGATATAGCTCCACCTCCGTGGGATCAGGCCTGGTATCTTCAAACATCGGAAGATTTATATCATAGTTTAACAGAAGGAGGTCTATTTATTTTGTTGGTTATAAATATGAACAAACAGGAGAAGAAAGTTATAAATTTTATTTTATTTTTAAAGTAACCAGTCAGGTAGATGGAAATTTCAGAATTTATTTTCATGGTAATGTTAAAGAGGAAGATGTGCCTTTATTACCGAAAGAAAGACAGCAATATAAATTTGATAACTGGGATTTTTTTCCTGAACCGGCTACTTCTTCCTGGCCGGTAGCGAAATTTGTTGTAATCACAAGAGAGATATCTGCAAAATCGATATCTTATGATTTCCATATCGGTTTTTTTGATGTGAGTACCGGTGTTACATATGGGAAGGACATTCATATAAAGTGGAAACCCTGAATAACAGGATAGGTGAAAAGCAGATTATAGAAATAGGAAAAATGAAGTGAGCAGTTTTATTAAGAACAGGTTTAAGAATTACAAATTACAGGATATCCTCTTTATTATATGGATTATTTTTTTTCTTTATATTAATCTTCTCTGGTTAAAAATTGACCAACGTCCTCCCAGATGGGACGAAAGTATGCAATTGTTTATCAGTGAATATTCATATCAAAACTTAAAACATTTTAATATAATCGGAGCGTTAAAGACAGATAATATTTCAAATACCAAGCCCGGATTTATACCATTTCTCAGTGGTCTCTGTTATTTTCTTACGGGGCATTCCACAAAGGTGGCCATTTTTATCTTAAATTCTATTTCTTTTCTAATTATACTTATCTCTATATATATGATTGGAAAAATTATTTTTGATTCTACAGCAGGTTTACTTGGTTCTATAGTTTTTACCTGTTATAAAGGGATTTTTATGTGGTCCAGATATTATACTCTGGATATACCTCTTACCGCATCTGTGGCTTTAACAGTTTTATTAAGTGTTTTAATTTATAGAAATGAATTTAAAAATAAAGTGATATCTGTTTTACTTGGTTTAACTGTAATGTCGGGTATCTGTATTAAACATCTTTATGCGGCATTTGTATTTTTTCCTGTGCTTTTTTTATTTATTCTTTCTTTTACAGGAAAAGGTAAAAAGATAAAAATCATTATAATTGAAAGATGGCATTTTTTTTTATTTCTTTCTACAGGTATTTTACTGGGGAGCTTTTATCATATATTAAATCAGAAAATAGTTTTAGAACAACTTGCAAGGAATTTTAATCCCGGTGCCACGGGTATCGCCTGGTATAAACCACTTGGTACGTTTGAATATTTATGGTCATTTAAAAGCTGGATGCTGGGAGGAAATGACTATGGTAATTTGTTTGTAGCTATATTTTTTATAGGATTTATTTTTTCTTTTTCAAAATTATCGAAGGAGCTTATTTTTCTATATCTATGGACTGGAGGAATTTTTTTCTTTCTCTTATTTTTAATTTATGCTCAGTCTCCATGTTATTTTTCTCCTCTTATGCCTGTATTTGCCTTAATATCTTTTTCCTGGGTTTCCTGTAAGCCTACTTTTAATAAGAAAGTCTTAAATAATATTATTCAGGGAGTAAAAATACTGGTAATTATATTTATATTTATCTCTTCTACCGGCTATTATCTGGGAAAGAGTCTTGGAACAGTGAATATTTTTAAGATTATCACCAGATCTCCTTCGGTAGTGTTTAATTCCGGAAGGGTAAAAGTTAATCCCTTTGTAAAAAATCCTTACTGGATAAAAACTTATGTTGATGGAAATGTTGCTACTCTTCCATATCCTCAATACTGGTATATGGATGAAATGCTTGATGAAGTAGAAGATTCTATAAAGTCTACTTCTGAAAAACCTTTAATTCTGGCTACACTGGTGGCAGAATACGAATGGATGACATGTGAATATACCCTTTATAAAGTCTGGCAGAGGGGTTTAAATGATAGACTGGAGGTTGTAAGGATTTATGCACCGGGGAAAGATATTTCTGAGGATGTATTTCTTTCCGGCTTTGATTTTTTAATTTTAAAAACAGGTAAAATTGCAAAAAATGATTTTTACACCACCGGTAATAACTGGGCTACGGAAACACAGTTATTTGTTGAATATTTACTTGCAGATAATGGTAAGGTATTGAGAAACTATCATTTTGAATTATTGAAAGATTTTCCTCTTCCTGATGGCAGTAGAGGAAGTTTATGGATGAAATATGGTAACAAATATATGAATTTTTTATAAGATGGTCTTCCGCCTGTACTTTGATTTAGAAAAATGGCTAATTTGTTAAGTTTTTAGAATCTGCTAAAACCAGATTGTACAAGGATAATTCATAATAAAAGTATTAAGGGAATAGCATAAGAAATTATGGTTTTTTAAAAAAGTGCAAAACTATAGTATAAATATTCTTAATGTAGAACACAGGAGAGATGTATAAAATTACAGGATAAATCTGCAGTAACAATTATAAAAATCCTGTTCATTCATAAGGAGTTGGAATTATGATAAAGTTTGGAGTAATTGGATGTGGCTACTGGGGACCCAATCTGATAAGGAATTTTTCAAGGTTTGATGAGTGTTTTGTAAAGACAGTGGCTGACCTGAATGAGATCAAACTGAAAAATATTAAAAAGTTCTACCCCCATATTGAAATTACCAGGTCAGCTGATGATATATTTCAGGATGTGGAAATAGAAGGTGTTATTATAGCTTCACCTGTATCATTACATTATGAATTTGCAAGACTTGCTCTTTTAAATAATAAGCATGTTCTTGTGGAAAAACCTATGACTTCTTCATATGTTCATGCTCAGGAACTTGTAGAGCTTTCCAGAAAGAAAAATAAATTATTAATGGTGGATCACACATTCCTTTATACAGGTGCTGTAAAAAAGATAAAAGAAATCGTTTCATGCGGGCAGATAGGAGAAATTCAATACTTTGATTCAATCAGAATTAACCTGGGGCTTTTCCAGTCTGATATAAATGTAATATGGGATCTGGCACCTCACGATATCGCTATTCTTCTTCATATAGTTAATGAAGAACCATATAGTGTAATTGCTACAGGTATATCCCATACAGATAATACTATAGAAAATATTGCTTATATTACACTTCAGTATAAATCAAATAAGATTGCCCATCTTACTTCTTCCTGGACATCCCCTGTGAAGATCAGGAAAATCCTTATAGGGGGTACAAATAAAATGATTGTCTATGATGACATTGAACCTACTGAAAAAGTAAAGGTCTATGATACAGGCTATACAGTAGTATCTGACGAAGAGAAACATAAGATACTGGTAGACTACAGAGCAGGTGATGTGTACAGCCCTAAAATCGATCAGACAGAAGCACTCTATGGGATGGCCGATGATTTTCTGAATGCTATTATAAATGGCGCTGAACCTGTATCAAACATGGAATGCGGATTAAAGGTTGTAAAGATTTTAGAAGCAGCAGAAAAGTCTATAAAGAATAAAGGAAAGGAAGTTGTATTAAATGGAGATAATTAATGTGGATAGTCCGAAACAATCTTTAAGAAATGTTTCTATAGGAAAGAATGTAAAGTTCTTTAATTTCGTAAATGCCTATGAATGTTTTATTGATGATAATTCCAGAGTAGGTGCCTTTGTGGAGATACAAAAAGGGGCTTTCATAGGGAAAAACTGCAAAATATCTACTCATACCTTTATCTGTGAAGGAGTTCATATTAAAGATAATGTATTTGTGGGACATAATGTTAACTTTATAAATGATAAATATCCCAGAGCAACCAATATTGACGGAACCCTCCAGACAGATACAGATTGGAAGGTTGTGGAAACAATAGTAGAAAAAGGTGCTTCCATAGGAACAGGTTCTATTATTCTCTGCGGGGTAACCATCGGAGAAAATGCAATAGTAGGAGCCGGTTCTGTAGTTACAAAAGATGTGCCTCCCGGCGCAATTGTAGCAGGTAATCCTGCACGTTTAATAAGATATATAGATGAAAGCGGTAAATAATTATGTCTGGAAAGCTCTTTTTTTTCGATTTAAAAAATCAGTATTTACAGATTAGAGATGAAATAGAGAGTGTTTTAAAACATGTCTGTGAAGATACAGCATTTTCCGGCGGATCTTATGTTGCAAAATTTGAGAAGAATTTTGCCTCCTTCTGTGGGGTAAACTTTGCAGCAGGTCTTAATAGCGGTACTTCTGCTTTACATTTATCCCTTCTGGCTCTCGGTATAAAGGGTGGAGATGAAGTAATAGTTCCTGCCAATACCTTTATAGCTACTGCCTGGGCCGTATCCTATGTTAATGCTATCCCTGTCTTTGTTGATTGCTCTCAGGATACCTGGAATATAGACCCTGAAAAGATTGAAGAGAAGATAAGCTCAAAAACCAGAGCCATTATAGGTGTTCATCTTTACGGTCAACCCTTTGATATGGACAGAGTAAAATCTATTGCTCAAAAATATAATTTATACCTGATTGAAGATTGTGCTCAGTCTCACGGAGCATGTTATAAAGGAATAAGAGTGGGAGTTTTCGGAGAAATGGGCTGTTTTAGTTTTTATCCCGGTAAGAACCTTGGGGCTTACGGTGAAGCAGGTGCTGTTATAACAAATAATGAAAGTTATATTAACCGTATTAAGAGTCTTAGAAATCATGGTTCTATAGTGAGGTACTATCATGATGAAGTGGGATTTAATATGAGAATGGATGGTTTTCAGGGAGCAGTTCTGGATATAAAATTAAAATATCTGGATAATTGGAATAATCGGAGAAAACAGATAGCCCGAATATATCAGAAGGGGATTACCAATACTTCTATAAAGATGCAGTATCAGCCGGAATGGTCAGAATCAGTGTATCATCTTTTTGTAATTACTGTTTCTAAAAGGGATAAATTAATAGAACATCTTCAGAAGAATAATATTTTTCCTGGACTTCATTATCCTGTGCCATGTCATCTTCAGAAGGCTTATTCTCATCTGGGGTACAGGACAGGTGATATGCCGGAGGCAGAATATCTCTCAGAGCACTGTTTGTCTCTTCCCATGTATCCCGAACTGACAGATGACGAAGTTTATCGTGTTATAGACTTACTTAATAAATGGAGATGATATATGAAAGAACTACTTATTTTCCCTTATAATGGAAATGGATTGGAAGCCATAGATTGCCTTTCTGAAGAGTATGAATTGATAGGTTTTATAGATGATACTCTGGAAAAACAGGGATTGGAAATAATGGGGTGTAAGGTTTATTCAAGAGAGGCTTTAAATAAATATAGAGACGCAAAGGTTCTGGCTGTACCGGGGAGCCCTGCAAGTTATATACACAGAAAGAAGATAATTGACTCCCTGGAATTACCATCCTCAAGGTTTGCCACTATTGTTCATCCTTCTTCCCATATTTCCGGCATGGCAAAGATCGGTTATAATGTTCTTATTATGGCAGGAGTAGTTATCACCAGTAATGCCATAATTAATGACCATGTATGTATTTTACCCAATTCAGTAATCCACCATAATGTAGAAATAGGTGAGTTTTCATTGATCGGTTCATGTGTTACTGTAGCAGGTAATACTAAAGTTGGTTCTAATTGTTATATAGGAAGTGGCACAAAGATTATAAATAATATTACTATAGGAAAGGGTTCCCTTGTGGGACTTGGTTCAAATGTAATCAGCAATTTACCGGAATATTCCAAATCCGTCGGTAATCCTGCAAGAATAATAGGTAACATAGTGTAGAAATGATATTTCAATAATTATACCTTTTTTAAATGAAGAGGAAAATCTTCCCGGCCTTGTAGAAGAATTAAATAAGTATATCTCTACATTAAACGATATAAAAATAGAGGTTATCTTTGTAGATGACGGTTCTAAAGACAGTTCAATAGAAATTTTAGAAAAACTGCCTCATAAATATTATACATCCAGGATAATTAAATTATCCAGAAATTTTGGTTCCCATGCAGCTCTCAGAGCAGGGATTTTGCATTC
>JAKJGF010000094.1 GCA_022704525.1 Bacillota bacterium
GGTTTTTTTATTTTGAGTTATCTTCTGGGTTCTCTGCCTTTTGGTCTCTGGGCCGGTTTTGTATGGGGTGGCATAGATGTAAGAAAATATGGTAGCTGTAATATAGGAGCAACCAATGTAATGCGTGTCGTAGGTGTTGTTCCCGGTATTATAGTTCTCCTCTGCGATGCCGTCAAAGGATTAATACCTGTGTTGCTGGCTAAAAGGTTTTTTGAAATTCCTTTCCTCCCGTCGGGGTTACCGGAAGTACTGGTGTGTATGGCTGTTATTATAGGACATAATTATTCAATATTTTTAAAGTTTAAAGGTGGTAAAGGTGTTGCCACCAGCCTTGGAGTGTTTATTGCACTGGATTATCGTATGGCTATAGCAGGAGTATTGTTGTTTATTTTCCTTGTTTATGTAACACGATATGTTTCTGTCGGTTCTATGCTTGGTATGTTCTGTGGCCCTCTTATGGTAATACTTTTTTACAGGGGATCTCCGAGATTTTATAGTTATTTAGTTTTTACAATTTTCGCTCTTATCTCTGTAATATATAGTCATAGAGCTAATATACGACGTTTACTTGATGGCAGTGAGAAAAGGTTTGGTGAGAAATCTCCTGTTTCAAAGGAAACAGACCATAGTGAAAAGGAAAAGATGAATGCTTAAGGTAAGGGGTCAGCTATCAGCAGTCAGTTTTATGGGACTTACATAACAAAACATAGTCAAGATTCGTACACTTTAGCTGACAACTTATAATTGAACACTGAATGCTTAATGATAAAAAATGATTTACATAAGTTACTGGAAATGTTATAATGATTTCTATTAATTTATAAAGCTATCGACAGTCAGGTATCAGCAATCAGCATAAGGAATAAAAAGCTGAAAGCTGATGGATGAAAGCTGAAAGCTATAGTTCTGAAAGGAGATAGATATGATTACAACATCTGATTTTAAGACGGGGTTAACTATTGAGTTTAACAATGATGTTTATACTATTACTTATTTCCAGCATGTTAAGCCGGGTAAAGGAGCAGCTTTTGTAAGGACAAAGCTTAAGAGCTTTAAAACCGGTAACACCCTTGAACATACCTTTAAAGCAGGAGAAAAAGTTAAACAGGCCAGAATAGAATATCATGAAATGCAGTATCTTTACAGCACCGGCACAGAATACTTTTTCATGGACAATCAGAACTTTGATCAGGTTCCCATTTCTTCCGATCTTATTGGAACTAATATTGATTTTTTAAAAGATGGTATGGTACTGAAGGTTATGTATTATGAAGGTAAGATTATAGGTGCAGAGTTTCCGAATTTTGTTGAACTCAAAGTTGTACAGACAGAACCTGGCTTCAGGGGAGATACTGCTACAGGAGCTTCCAAGCCTGCCACACTGGAAACCGGTACTGTTATTCAGGTGCCCCTCTTCGTAAATGTAGATGATGTACTTCAGATAGATACCAGAACAAGAAGTTATTTAAAAAGAGTCTAATTATGGAAGAAAAGTTTGCTTCTTTTGTAAAGGAGGCCCTGACTAATTTTATAGAAACTTCCAGCAAGAGTGATTTTTCTGAGGTTCTTATAGAAGGTCCGGAATTAAAAATTTTTATAAGAAAAAGTGATAATTATCAGTCTTTACCTGTTTTTAATCCTCCTGCTCTATCTACTCATGTCTATGAACCGGAAGAATCACAATTACAGATTGAAGAGATTAAGTCTAAGTGGGTTGGTATATTTCAACATAATAAGGAAAAGCTAAATGTAGGTGATAAAATTGAAACAGGCAAGTTACTTGGTAGTGTAAGGTGTATGAATCTGCTTTTTGAACTGAAGTCACCTGTAGATGGAGAAGTGTTAGATATAATGGTAAAAAATGAAGAAATAGTAGAGTATGGTAAGGTTCTGTTTAAAATAAGTAAAAAGCAGGAGGATTTTTTAGAAAATGTCCTTTGAGAAGGTACTTATTGCTAACAGGGGAGAGATAGCTATCAGAATAATAAGAGCCTGTAAGGAACTGGATCTCAAAACAGTGGCAGTTTATTCTGAGGCAGACAGAGATTCACTTCATGTGAAAATGGCAGAAGAAGCCTATTGTATAGGTCCTGCCTCTCCTACAGAGAGTTATCTGAATATAGTAAATATAATAAGTACTGCCATTATGTCTGGTGCTGATGCCATACATCCCGGTTATGGTTTTCTCGCAGAAAACCCCAGGTTTGCTGAAATATGTGAGCAGTACAGGCTTAAGTTCATAGGTCCCTCAGCTCATGTTATCCAGATCATGGGAGATAAGGCTAGAGCAAGAGAAACTCTTCTTAATATTGCTCCTATTGTTCCAGGCAGTAATATTTTAGAAAAACTTCCGGAGGCACGTAATATAGCTCATGACCTGGGATATCCTGTTATGGTAAAAGCTGCAGCAGGGGGAGGCGGAAAAGGTATGAGAATTATACAAAATCCACAGCAGTTGGAGAATTTATGGCCCATCGTCCAGGCTGAAGCTAAAGGTGCTTTTGGTGATTACAGACTTTATCTTGAAAAGTATCTTTCAAGCCCCAAGCATATAGAATTTCAGATACTTGGGGATAATTATGGAAATATTATACATCTTGGCGAAAGAGATTGTTCTGTTCAGAGGAGAAATCAAAAATTGATTGAGGAATCTCCTTCCTGTGTTCTTACTCATAAACTGAGAAAGGAAATTGGATCTATAGCAGTTAAATGTGCCAGAAAGGTAAATTATACTGGAGCAGGAACTATGGAATTTCTATTTGATCAAGAAAATAAAAAGTATTACTTTCTGGAAATGAATACGAGGGTTCAGGTAGAACATCCTGTAACAGAGATGATAACTGGTATAGATCTGGTTAAAGAGCAGATCAGAGTAGCAGGAGGAGAAAAATTAAAATATTCCCAGGAAGACGTCAATATAAGAGGACATAGTATAGAGTGCAGGATAAATGCTGAAGATCCTGACCGTTTTTTTTCCCCTTCTTCCGGAAGAATAGAGCGGTTTTCCCTGCCAGGAGGTCCCGGTATAAGAGTTGATACTTATCTTCAAGACGGTATATACGTTAATCCTTATTATGACTCTTTGCTGGCAAAACTTATTTCCTGGGGACAGGATCGTAACGAGGCAATAGAACGTATGTTGAGAGCACTGAAAGAATTTGAGATAATCGGAGTTAAAACAGTAATACCTTTTCATATTAAATCCCTGAAGCATCCATTTTTTATAGATGGAAAAATGGGAACAGATTTCATAGAACGAGCTTTTAGCGATTAGATATGTCCAGAAGATTACAAAGAGAAAGGGCATTACAAGTTTTATATGCAATTGAAACTGGCAAAAGTGATATTCACTCTACTGTAGAACTTTTTTACAGGTTGCTCAGAGGAGAATATGATGAGTATGATTTTAATGTAGAAGATGAAACGGTTTTTACTATTCAGCTGGTAGAAGGAATTATTGGCAAGTGGATTTATTTAAATGATATAATAACTAACTACTCTACCAACTGGTCAATTGAAAGAATTTCAATAATAGATCGTAACATACTTCGTATTGCTTTATATGAATTAGTATTTATTCACGATATACCTTATAGTGTTACTGCCAATGAAGCTGTTGAACTGGCAAAGAAATTTAGCAGTAAGAAATCTTCAAAGTTTATTAATGGTATTCTGGGACATATTATAAAAGATATTAGCGAAGGGAAAATAACGTAAACTGTGAAGTGTAAGAGAAAAAGTGTGTATCACTTTTCACTTTTCACTTTGCCTGCTTCGCAGGGACTTAGTTTCGCGTTTCACGATTCTAATGGCCAGAAGAAGACGCAGTGCTTTAAAAAAATTGAGAAAAATCTTTACTTTCCTGATGATAATTCTGGTTTTACCTTCTATAGCACTGGCTGGATTGACTTCAGGTGTAGTTGTTAAATACTCCAGAAGTTTACCCAATATTAATTCTCTTCTGGCATATAAACCTGTTGAAACTACCAGAATGTATTCCAGTGAAGGTGAGCTTATAGCAGAACTTTATGAAGAAAACAGAACGTGGATACCTTTATCTGTTATGCCAGAACATCTTATAAATGCAATACTGGCAATAGAGGATGATCAGTTCTATAAGCATTCCGGTGTGAGTTTTAAAGGACTTGGAAGAGCATTATTTACAAATCTTCAGGGCAAGGAAATCAGTCAGGGTGGAAGCACAATAACTATGCAGCTTGCAAGAAATCTCTTTTTATCTCCCGAACAGTCTTATAAACGTAAAGTAAAAGAAATGCTCCTTTCACTAAAAATAGAAAAGCAATTTACTAAAGATGAAATACTGGAACTTTATTTAAATCAAATCCCCTTTGGAAGTGGTGCTTTTGGTGTAGAAGCAGCATCACAGATTTATTTCGGCAAATCTGTTTCTAAGATCAACCTGAAAGAAGCTGCCCTTTTAGCAGGTCTTCCTCAGGCACCTTCTCTGTATTCTCCCTATGTAAATATGGAAGCTGCCAGAAATAGAAGAAATTTAGTCCTTCAAAGGATGAAAGACCTCGGTTTTATCACTGCTCTGGAATTAAAAGAATATATAACAGAACCTGTTAAGGTTATAGACTATAAACCTATAGGTTTTAAGGGATTCAAGTCTCCTTATTTCTCTACCTTCATGAATTAGTTGAAAAGTATGGTTCTGAAAAGATATACCGTGGAGGTCTTCGTGTTTACAGTACCCTTGACAGTAAACTTCAGGCTTACGGCGAAGACTGTGTAAAATGGGGTGTAGACCAGGGTATTTACGGATATGCTTACTGCGATCAGGGATCACTTGTATGTATAGAGAATAAGACTGGCTATATAAAAGCTATGGTAGGAGGGTGCGAATATAAACAGAAAGATCAGTTCAACAGGGCATGGCAGGCAAGAAGGCAACCTGGATCTTCTTTTAAGATTTTTGTCTATACTGCCGCTGTAGACCGCGGTTTTACACCTGATACAATATGTTATGATAATCCTGTAACCTATACAACGACATCAGGAGAAAGTTACAGCCCTATGAATTCTGATCATAAATTCTATGGTGCCATACCATTAAAAGATGCCATAAGATGGTCACGAAACGTTGTGGCTGTAAAGACCATGAATGAAATTGGTATTGATACTGTTATTCAATATGCCCATGCTATGGGAATAAAAGAGGATCTTCCACCGGTTTTATCACTTGCTCTGGGTTGTGCCACTATTACTCCTCTTGAGATGGCTTCAGCTGTCAGTGTAATACCTGATATGGGGATAAAATTCGAACCTACAACTATAAAAAAGATAATTGATGGAGATGGTAATATAGTGGAAGACAACACTAATCCTGGAGGTAAGGAAATTTTATCAGTAGACACAGCTTATACTATGGCTGACATGCTTAAGAGAGCAATAGAGTCAGGTACAGGAAGAAATGCCCGTATTGATCGTCCTGCTGCCGGAAAAACCGGAACAACAAGTGATTTTAAAGATGCCTGGTTTGTAGGATTTACTCCAAAATATACTACAAGTGTCTGGATAGGAAGAGATGATAATAAACCTATGAATCATGTCTATGGTGGTGATTATCCTGCTATGACATGGGCTAGATTTATGCTTTATGCTCATAAAGGTTTACCGGTGGAAAATTTTCACCTGCCAGAAGGTAATTTTATTCAGGTAAAAGTCTGTGCTATCTCAGGTCTTCTGGCAGATAAAAATTGTCCTTCTACAATTCATATGTTTGAGCCAGGGAGTGAACCTTTAACAACATGCAGTATGAATCATAGAAAGAATATATCAAATTACACTGAGACTACAACAAATAGCTCACCACAAACAAAGTCAGGTAATGATAGTGGAAAAATTGATGAACCTTTAATAGATGGGATTGTTATTCCACCTGATGAATGATTGGAGGAAAAAATGAATAAGATTTCTACACGTATAATTGTATCAGGACGAGTTCAGGGAGTAGGATTCAGATATTATGTTTATCGTGTTCTTCAGGAATATCCATGCACGGGTTATGTAAGAAATTTATGGAGCGGTGAAGTTGAGGTTTTACTGGAAGGAGATTCTCAGGTAATTGATGCTGTAATACCTGTAATCAGTCGTGGCCCCAGATCATCTCATATAACAGGTATTAATGTTGAACAGGGAGAATATACTGGCAAATATAGTGATTTTGATATAAGAATGTGAAAAGAAGTGAAGGATGAAGAATGAATATTAATGACTATACTTTTAAGGCTTTGTTTAAAAAGTGCAACAGTATAGATTAATGGATTAAATACCCAACTTTACCCATCACCATTAAAGAGGTTAACCTGTGATAGAATTTAAAGAATATTTATCTAAAAAGAAAGCATTAATAGAAGATTATATCAGAAAAATTTTATCTAATTATATTTCTCCTTCTGAAGTACTCCAAAAAGCTATAAAATATTCCTTTATCACAGGAGGGAAGAGATTTCGTCCTATTTTATGCCTGGCAACTGCTGAAGCAGTGGGAGGTAAAGAAAAAATTATTTTACCCTGTGCCTGTGCTATAGAATTTATTCATAATTACTCTCTTATACATGATGATCTGCCATGTATGGATAATGATGATTATCGCCGGGGTTATTTAACCTGTCATAGAAAATTCAATGAAGCTATTGCTCTTTTAACGGGTGATGGTTTATTAACACTTGCTTTTGAAATTCTTACTCATAGTGCCAGTTCTTCTCATATTAATACAATGACTTTATTACGTGTTATTGAAGAAATTGCATCAGCAGCAGGTATCAGGGGTATGGTTGGAGGTCAGGCACTTGATTTAAGTTCCCCACAGGAAACAGTAGAGGGAATAGAATATCTCCACAAAATGAAGACAGGATCTCTTATATGTGTATCTGTGAGAACAGGAGCACTGTTAAGCGAAGCGTCACAGGAAGAGGTAACAATGTTAACCTCCTACGCAGAGAAACTTGGCATTGCCTTTCAGATAATGGATGATGTTCTTGATAAAGAAGAAGATGAAAAGATAAATAGTTTTCTCCTTGTTTATACTCCTGAAGAAGCCAAAAAAAAAGTTTGTGAAATAACAGAACTGGCTGTAAAATATCTTGAACCTCTGGGGAAAAGAGCTGAACGTTTAAGACAGATAGCCTGGTATCTTTGTGAGAGGAGTTATTAATTAATGACAGATTTACTTTCCGGAATTAATAGTTCTCAGGATTTAAAATCTTTGACTACAGGAGAACTTATTCAGTTATCTGAAGAGATAAGAAAAAAAATTATTGAGGTTGTCTCTAAAACAGGAGGTCATCTGGGTTCTAATCTTGGAGTAGTAGAACTCACTGTAGCCCTTCACAGGATCTTTAATAGCCCTGAGGATAAAATAGTCTGGGATGTAGGTCATCAGTGCTATACTCATAAACTTTTAACAGGGAGAAAAAAATCTTTTCATACTCTGAGACAATCTGGAGGAATCTGCGGATTCCCCAGGAGAGAAGAGAGCTCCCATGACCATTTTAATACCGGCCATACCAGTACTTCCATATCTATGGCACTGGGACTTTCAAAGGCAGGTGAACTTCTTGGACAAAACAATCAATATATAGCAGTAATAGGTGATGGAGCTATGACCGGAGGAATGGCCTTTGAGGCTTTAAACCACGCAGGTCATATTGGGGCCAATATTATTATTGTTTTAAATGATAATACTATGTCCATTTCCCGAAATGTAGGTGCTCTTTCCCGTTATCTTAATAATTTACGTATGGCTCCTACGTATAAGAAATTTAGAAAAGATCTGGATTGTTTCATCGCCAATATACCTGCCATTGGTCCCACTATGCAGAAGCTGGAATTGAGTGTAAAACATCTTCTTGTACATGGAATGCTATTTGAAATGCTGGGCTTTACTTACCTTGGTCCTTTTGATGGACACAATATACCACTTTTACTTGAAACATTTGAGAAGGCTAAAAGTATGAAGGGCCCCAGATTTATCCATGTACTTACAACAAAAGGAAAAGGTTACAGTCCTGCAGAGAAAGATCCTACCTGCCTTCATGGTATAGCACCTTTTGATATAGAATCAGGTAAGCCACTTAAGAAAAAATCAAAAATTACATATTCTGAAGCTTTTGGTCGAAGTCTTGTTAAACTGGCAGAGGAAAATAATACCATAGTAGCAATAACTGCTGCTATGCCTGATGGCACCGGTCTTTCTGAATTTGCAAAACAATTTCCGGAAAGATTCTTTGATGTGGGAATAGCAGAACAGCATGCCGTATCCCTTGCGGCAGGTCTTGCTGCAAATGGGGCGAGACCTGTTGTTGCTATTTATTCTACATTTTTACAGCGTGCTTTTGATCAGATTATCCTGGATGTCTGTCTTTCCAATCTTCCTGTAACTTTCTGTCTTGATAGAGCCGGCCTTGTGGGTGATGATGGCCCAACTCATCATGGTGTTTTTGATATTTCTTATCTGCGTTTTATTCCTAATCTTTTATTTATGGCACCAAAAGACGAAGATGAATTACAGGATATGCTGTATACAGCAATAGAATATAATGGCCCCTGTGCTATACGTTATCCAAGATGTGAAGTTATGGGTGTTCCTGTTAAAAAACATCCCCGGAAAATTACACCGGGCAAGAGTGAAGTCCTTAAAGATGGAAATAGCCTTATTATTATAGGTGTGGGAAATATGTTAAAACCTGCGATGGATGCAGCAGTATTATTGGAAAAAGAAGGAATATCTACAAAAGTTATAAATTTGAGATTTATAAAGCCTCTGGATGAAGATTTAATAATAAATTCTGTGCTTGAGTGTAAAACAGTTATTACAGTTGAAGACAATGTACTGACCGGAGGAGTAGGAAGCTCTATTCTGGAATTACTTGAGAAGAAAGGGATAGATAATATTAAACTTGCCAGAATTGGTATTCCCGACCGATTTATAGAGTCTGGATGTACAGAAGTTCTTTATGAACGATGTGGACTTTATAGTAAGGGAATAGTTGAAAGAGCTAAAAAGTTACTAACCAGTGCCAGCATGTATAATCCTGGCAGGCTGGAAAAGGTCAGGAGATAAAAAAAATTGGTCATTCATCCTGTGTTTTCTCTTCTACTATTACTTTGTCTTTATTAGCAAGATATTTATTCCAGACTTCATCTAATTCACTGAAGGTCTTTCCATATATTTTCTTAAAAGAATTATCTATATCATCCTGAATCCATAATTTCTTAAATTTCTCAAGACCATAACGGTCTATTAAAAATTGAACAAAACATGCACTTTCGTTATATGAAACTTCCACAGGATATCTATAAAAGTCTCCTTTAAGCCTGGATAGAGGAATAAAGGATTCAGTTCTTTTTAATTCAAGAATTTTTCCCTGAAAATCCTTTTCAGGAAAGCACATAAATTCAGAGAGCCCCCAGCTCAAAAGGGGTTCTCTATTTCTGGTTTTTCCTATATAAAAAGAAAGAATCAGTGCCATTTGACGACCCGGGGGATCATGTTCCTCAGTTCCGTATAATGTATAAATCTGTTTAACCTGAGGCCTGGAAAAACCTGTTTTTTCTCCCATAATTTCCATACATTTTTCTACAGAAGGGAAAAGATAACATTGAATTTTATCCTTCAGACTAACACCTAAATAACTACTTATAGATGTATATTTTTTCTGGTATTCAAGAGAAATATTATCTATCTCTCTATCAACTATACCCCCTTCAGGATAATAAAAGATAAAATGAAGTGATTCCTTACGCTTCCACTGAACAAGGGTTTTTCTTGCCATAGCTTCCCGGACAGAGTTTTCTGTAGAGTTTAACTTTAAAGCTTTATCATATTCCTTGAGAGCAGATGTATAATCTCCAAGTTTTTCATATATTTCTCCAAGACAGATATGAGACCAGGCATTAATCCATGCTTTTTGTGATTCTACTTTGAGAGATTTCTGAAGCTCTTTAAGAGACTCATTATAATCTCCCAGTTCAAAAAGTATTCTTCCTACAGCAGAGTGGTATTCAGAGTTATCAGGATCCTCTAATACTGCCTTTCTAAACATATTAAGAGCCTCAGGATATTTATTAAAATTCCCTGAAAGCCAGAGATCATATCCTTTTTTAAGAAACTTCTCTCCATCGGACGAACATGCAGGAGAAATGACGATAAAAATAAAAAACAGTAAACTTATAAATATTAATCTCATATTTCATATTCAATCTCAATATTTCTGAACTATAAAATTATAACAGAAGAAAAATAAAGTTTCAAGAAATATTTTAAGCTATCAGCAATCAGCTGTCAGACTTCAGTTCTTATAATAATACTAAATATTTTATATCTATGTAGGATATAACAAATCTTTTAAGAATTAATAAATATAATAAGCTATTTAGATATTAAGTACCGCTCCAGGTAAAATAGTATCCAAAAAACCTTAAATATATACACCTGTCCATATGCGGGTTCTGGAGCAAAAGATATGCCGTCAAAAGAGAAAGTTATAACTTAAATAAATATTAGGAGACAATATTATGAAAAAAAGAAAATACCTTGTAATTATGATGTTTATGTTAATATTAGTATTTACATTAACTGATAGTGTTTTATCTAAATCTATAAAAATTATTTTACTTCATACAAATGATATGCATGGACATATATTTCCTTATGAAAATCCTGACATAGTTCCTTCTTCTGAAACCATTGGAGGTTTTCAGTATTTAGCTACCCTGATAAAAAATGAGAGAAAGGCAAATCCTGGTAAGGTAATATTATTTGATGGAGGAGATATAGCTCAGGGTTCTCTTTATTCCAATATATCCTATGGTATTCCTATGATAGAATTAATGAATCTACTTAAATATGATGGAGCAGTCATAGGAAATCATGAATTTGACTGGGGAGAAGAAAAACTCAGAAATATGATATCCAGTGCAAACTTCCCTTTCCTTTCTCCCAATATAATTAATAAAAAAAAGGGGGATTTTTTTGAAGGAGCAAGACCTTATATTATAAAAGATATAGAGGGGATCCGCATAGCTATTATAGGAGTTGCATGTACTGATACAAGTATAATTGCTGCCAAATCCGGTACAGGAAATTATTATTTTTATTCCGGTGAAGAAATCTTAAAAAAATATATTCCTCTCGTAAAATATATACACAGAGCAGACATAATAATAATTCTTTCCCATGAAGGCTATGAAAAAGATAAAGCTATGGCTTTACAGGTAGATGGAATAGATATTATCATAGGAGGTCATACCCATTTGCCTCTCTACAAACCGGAAATAGTAAAGGACACAATCATATTACAGGCCGGTAAATATATGGAATATCTTGGAAGACTGGAATTTGAATATGATATGGAAAGAAAAAAAATAACAGACTTTTACGGTAAACTCATAAAGATTGAAGACAACCTGATAGAACCTGACAAAGAAATAAATATTGTAATGGAGAATTATAGAAAGAAATATGAAACTCTTGCACTGCAAGAAATCGGTCGTGCCAGTACAGATCTGACTATTACAAAAAGTAGAGAATCAAATCTGGCAAATCTTATAGCAGATATTATAAGAGAGACCAGTAAAGCTGATGTAGGATTAATAAACAGTGGTGGTATAAGAGAAAATATACCGAAGGGATTAATTACCATGGAAAAAATCTATAGAATATTACCTTTTGATGATCTTATAGTCACTATGGACCTTACCGGTAGAGATTTAGAGAATATAATGTCCTGTAATTTCAGACAGAAACACGGTATCCTGCAGGTCTCAGGTTTAAAGTTAAAGTATAATCTTTCATCACCTGAAGCAGGACAACTCATCAGTATAATGGTAGGAAATAAGCCAGTTCAGCCGGATGCTATATATAAAGTAGCCACAATAGAATTCCTGGCTGATGGTGGAAATAACTACGAAGGATTTAAAAACAAAAAAAATCTTCATAAATTAGTGTCTCTTCGTGATACAGTCGTAGAATATTTTAAAAACCATAGCCCCCTTACAGGTAAAATCGAAGGAAGAATAGAAATAATAGATTAATCCAGTAAAGGTGAGTGATTCTATGAAAGAAGAGAGATTATGGCCTCTTTATAAAGAACTAATTGAAAAAAAAACTTTCCAGGAAAGGATAGATAAAGCATATAAAATACTGGAAAATTGTATCCTCTGCCCGAGAAATTGTAAAGTAAACAGGATGAAAGGTGAAAAAGGCTATTGCGGAGCAGATGAGAACATGATTGTTTCAAGCAGCGGCCCTCACTATGGAGAAGAAAGTCCTCTTGTAGGAAGAGGAGGTTCGGGAACTATCTTTCTGGCTCACTGTAATCTGAAATGCAATTTCTGTCAGAACTATGATATAAGCCATCACTCAAGAGGTATGAAAACAACTCCGGAAGAACTTGCTTTAATAATGATGGATCTTGAAAGGGAAGGATGTCATAATATTAATTTTGTCACTCCCACTCACTATCTTCCACAGATAATTAAAGGTATAAAAATAGGAGCAGAAAAAGGATTATCTATTCCAATAGTATGGAATTGCGGAGGTTATGAAAGGGCAGATATGTTAAAACTCCTCCATGGGATAGTAGATATATATATGCCGGACTTTAAATTCTGGGATGAAGAAATTGCTTTAAAACTTGTAAAAACAAAGGATTATAGAGATAGAACCATAGAAGCATTTAAAGAAATGCACCGTCAGGTAGGAGATTTAAAAATAGATAAAAATGGTCTTGCCCGAGGGGGTATGCTTATAAGACATCTGGTGTTACCTGATAATATGGCAGGAACCAGAGAAGTCATGAGATTTATAGCAAAAGAAATTTCCACCAGTAGCTATGTAAATATAATGGATCAGTATCGCCCCTGTTTTGAAGCCACAACAGTAAAAGGTATGGATAGACGTCCTACAGGAGAAGAATATAAAAGAGCTGTAAAAGAAGCACAGGAAGAAGGTATAAAGAGACTTGATAGAAGAGAAGACCGGACAGGGTGGATAAGAATACTATTTGAAAATTAAAATAAGCAGTTAGCAAAGTTAACCTGACTGCTGATAGCTGATAGCTTATAAAACCCTTGAAATTAGCATAAGTCTGGGAAAACCTCTTTCTGGTTCTTTATCTATATTAACCTTTAAAGAGAATACTTCTTCAATATTCTGTTCTGTTATAACTTCTTCGGGAGAACCTGTAGCATAGGTTCTACCTTTACTTAATAATAATATTCTATCACTGTATTGACCTGCAAGATTTAAATCATGTATTACCATAATTATGGTTACTTTCTCATGTCTGTTTAAAAGCCTGAGATGGTCCATTATATCTATCTGATAATTTATATCAAGACCTGATGTTGGTTCATCAAGCAATAAAACAGAAGGATTTTGAGCCAGTGCTTTTGCTATCATAACCCTCTGTCTTTCTCCACCTGAAAGATCTGTTATAGATCTTGTAGCTATATGGGTTGTGCTGGTTTTTTCCATGGCAGATCGAACAATATCATGGTCTTCTTTAGTTTCTATCTGAAAATTTCTAAGATAAGGAAATCTTCCCATTAAGACTATTTCATAGGCAGTATAAGGGAAATTTATAAAATTATCCTGAGAGACAAAAGCCCGCTTTCTTGCAAGTTCCAGGGGATTAAATTTCTGAAGATGATATCCCATAAATTTTATATTTCCCCTGGAAGGCTTCAGAAAACCGGCCATAAGACGAAGTAGTGTAGATTTTCCTGTGCCATTTGGTCCTATAATACTAAAAAACTCTCCTTTCAAAACACTGAGGTTAAGGTCCTTAAGAACAATATGTGAAGAATATTCAAAATTTAAATTTTCTATCTCAAATATCATATACTTCCTTAAAAAAAAGAAAACTTTCTTTTCCTGAGGAGATAACAGAAAAAAGGTGCTCCCAGAAGAGCCGTAATTATACCAACAGGTATCTCCATAGGAACTAATAAAGTTCTGGCAAGAGTGTCAGAAAAAACCAGAAGAATTGCACCGACAAGTCCAGAAAGTGGTAATACTACTCGATGATCGGAACCAAAGATCATTCTTACTATATGAGGTACAATCAGCCCCACAAATCCAATAATTCCACTTACAGAAACGGTTGCAGCAGTAATAAGAGAAGAAGCTATTATTAATATAAATTTTGTTCTTTCCACTTCAACACCAAGGTAATGAGAAGCCTCATCACCAAGGGTCATAACATTAAGAGCCCGGGAATTCATCCATAAAATTATAGAACCTGTTAAGAGATAAGGAAGAAGCAAAAATACATCTGTCCAATTTTTTTCAGCAAGACTTCCCATAATCCAGAATATTAACCTGTGAAGATCCTCCCGGGAAAGAAACATCACAAATGATACGAGAGCCCATAAAAAAGAACCCACTATAACACCTGAGAGTAAAAAAGTCTCTACAGGCACTTTTCCTCTTACAAGAGACAGGCGATAAACTATAAACACAGTAAAAAGTGCACCCATAAAGGCTGCTACGGGAGTTAGAGATATAACATGAAAGAGAAGATTTAACTTGAAGAGAAAAGAAAGACCTGCTCCCACAGCAGCACCGGCAGAAACTCCAACGATATAAGGATCTGCAAGGGGATTGCGTAAAAAAGCCTGAAAAGCAACACCTGCTATAGAAAGACCTGCCCCTACGAGTATAGCAAGAAATATCCGTGGAAGTCTTATACGAAAAACTATATCCCAATGACTCTGTGGAAATTGCCCTTCTTTTAAAGAACCGAAGCACATATCCACTATCTCAAAACAAGATATATTTACAGACCCTACGGAAATAGAAATTAAAATAATTATTATAAGAAGAAGAAGAAATAAAGGTGTATATAAAAACAAACTGTATTTCACAACTTAAAACTCCAGTCCGGGATAGAGCCAGTGTGCTATCTGCTTTATTCCAATAAGAACACGGGGAGTAGGGCGAACCATTATATCCGGATCTATCTCATAGACTCTGCCGGATTTTAAAGCTGTTATTTCCTGCCAGGCCGGTCTTTTATACACACGGGCTTTGGTTCCGGGGGTTGTAAGAATAATAACCTCCGGATCACGTTTCAGAACCCATTCACTGTTAATCTGAATATTATTGCTTTCTATGTCGTCTGCTATATTAACCCCTCCAGCAAGAGAGATAATATCATTTATAAAATTTTTTTTACCTACAGTCATAACAGGGTCAGGCCAAATCTCTACAAAAACTCTGATCTTTCTAGTGTTTGGTAAGATTATTTTTATTTCTTCTATCCGTTCTTTAATTGAATTCACAAGCTGATGGCTCACCTTAATTTCTCCTGTAGCTTTACCGAGTAATAATATGGAGTTACATATACCTTCCATATTACCTGCATCTAAAAACAGCACAGGTAATCCTAAAGAATCGAACTGATAAATTAAATTATCAAAAAGCCCTTTTTCAGTCACAATTAAATCGGGATGTAATTCAACAAGTTTTTCTATATTAAGATTAACATCTCCTATCTTCTGTTTCTTCAAAGCCTCCGGGGGGAAATCACACTGGCTGTTAACAGCTAACAGTTTTTCTGAAAGGCCCAGATAAAAAATCATTTCTGTACTGCTTGGACTCAGAGAAATTATTCTTTGAGGAAGGGATTTAAGAATAATTTTTCTCCCGTATGCATCAGTTAATTCCAGTGGGAAAGTATCTTTCGTTCGGATCACACCAAAAGATAAAGTAAAAAACAGTAAGAGATAATATAAAATAACTTTTTTCATACCGGTCATCTCCTGGTAATGGCTGACCTCTAACAGCTAATAATTTAAAAAACCCACCTTCTATGAGCCGGGTCAATTTACTCATTTCCCTTTTCTCCGAAGGTAATTGCGAGACTCTTTTATCAGTCAGGTTTCCTGACTCTCAGATCTTTGCTCTCCTGCGCCTTCCCTTCTAAAAGAAAGTGGCATAATGCAGGGTTACTCCCTGATGACAGTGGCGGGAACCGTATCAGCTTCTACTGAACTTCCCTCACTGATAAAAGCCTTTATAATTATTTTATCTAAAAAATATTATAACACAATATGCTTTATTTTACAAGAATATTCTACCTGTAAATTTTTCTGTGATGAATCTGAAAAATAGGATCGCGTAATTCGTATACATCTGTCCCTGTCCGGGCTCTGAAGCAAAAGATATGCCGTCAAAGAAGAAAATTATAACTTGAATAAATACAAAACTGTATATTCTGTAATAACAGATTTTATTGTAACAGGATCATAGATTTTGCGTAAGAGCCCGGACAGGGACAGACCTGTGAGATGGGCACTAACTTACCTGTTTCCGTACCAGGTTAATCTTCACAGAATTATTTACAGAAAGAGAATATTTACTCTTTTCCCATTTCATTTTCTTTAAGGCCATCAACATTACCTTTATTTATAAACTCTTCGAGTTTCTTACGGACCGAATCTTCAACCTTTTTCCCTATTCTCTCATTATGTTGAGGTAAACCATAAACTCTGTCACCGCTTAACATGCTTCTAATATCATCACGGGCGACCTGGGATACCTGATCAATATTATCTTCTCTCACCTGATTTATATTAAAGCCCGCCCCTTCTGCTGCTTTATTAATATTTGTAATGCCCACAAGCTTCACATGTTCCATCATCATCATTTCTATTTTTTTCTGCTCCTTCTGGGAGTCAGTTTCATCCGGGTCGTCTAACTTCTTTTCACTTTGTACTTCTTCATTACCTTTACTATTTTGTACCCGGTTATTCTTAGATTTTACACCCTTCGAATCTTCATCGGCATTGGGTTTATTAACCTTTTTATCATCAATTTCTTTACCTTCTTTAGATTTATCAGATTCTTTCGTTTTATCAGACTCGTAGAGTTTATTCTCTTTACCCTGTTCACCGACCGATTTATCCTCTCCACCCTCTTTAGTTTCCCTGGTCCCTTCAATACCGGCCTGTTTATTTAAAGTCTCTTTCAATGCGCTGACCTTTTCATCCATCTCATTGACTCTGGAAGGCATCTGTCCCTGCACGCCTTCTTTAAGAGCTGAAACCTTATTATCCAGAGTATTTATACCATCAGTTCCGCCTGTTTTCCCTCCATTTTTTATTCCATCTATATTCTTAGTTAAATCTCCACCTATTTGCTGAATATTATTCTGACCTCCCTGAAGTGGTTGTACCTGGGAAGGATTTACCGGCCTTCCCATAGCAGAAGCACCAGAAGATCCCTGATTAGTTTCAGCCTGTCCACCAGGTTTAAACATTTCCTCTATAGATTCCTTGGCTTCCTGAATCTTATTATCTATTTCATTATTCTGACCGGTGTCTTTTACTTTTTTATCTGTTCTGGCATCTAAAGATAATTCAGCCTTATCTTTTGTATTTATCCCGGGGGTATCTGTCTCAAGTTTTGCCCCCTCTTGTTTTTTATTTGTTTCTTTAGATTTATCCGATTGCTGTAATTTCTGCTTCTCCTGGACTTTCTTTTCCCTTTTCTCCCGGGTAATAGTATGGTCTATATTTACATTACTAATATTAGATGTATAGGACCTACGCTCAGACCACTCAGATTTCTGAATTTTCATGATTACTACCTCCTTTAATAAAAAATCAGATTACTTCTAAAAAAACAAATTAACCCTCTTCTAATATAATTATCACGAATATTTTTAAAAAGTAAAGAGACTGGAGAATTCTAACTTTTTTGGAGATATCCCTTTATTTTCTTCAGTTTTTCCTGCGAAATAAACTCTTTTTTTCTTAAAAAAGTATAAAAATCAATAATAGAAAGTTTAAATGCTTTTATTTCTTCCGGAGTAGAGGAAGGGAACAAAGAAGGATAAAATGCAGCTATAAAATAATATATATCTTCACCGCATATTTCATTAATAGATTTAATCTCTGTGTGAAGGCGGG